>JAJZCM010000058.1 GCA_021846045.1 bacterium
ATCCATCTTCCGCCGTGCGTCTGTGATTTTGACGCTGATTTCTCAAGCGCGGTCATCCACGTTCGCCATCTTGCCCTCGCCGCCGGAGCATTGAACGCCGAAGCGGATGGAAATATTGATCTTTCCCATGGCTCCTTGCCGCGCGCGCATTTGGCGGTCAGCATGGATAATTTTCCGCTTGAGGAAGCAGCGTCCATTTCTCCCCCGCTTGGGGTTTATCGATTAAAGGGGACGGTCAACGCGGCGGCGCGGATGAGCGGCGCCTTGGAGCGGATGAAGATCGAGAACTCGACTTTTTCCGCTGAAAATTTCAGCGCTGATATTTTTGGCGCTAGGGAAAAAGCGAGCCGCCTTGATTTCGCCTCCGAAGACAGTTTCGCCAAGATGTCTTTTAACGCGAAAGAGGCGGAAGTCCGGACTGCATCGAACACCTTTTCGAGACTCAACGGCAATTTTCTTCTTTTGAATAAGCGCGACTTGTTCATTCGGTCTCTCTATTTTAAATGGCACGGCTCGATTTTTAGAGGGAAAGGACGTATTTTCCCGCTACCGAAACCGCGAATTGTCACAATTGCGGGTTCGATTAATAAAATCAACTACGAAGAAGTGGAAAATTTTCTCGAACAGATGAGAAATCTCGATTCCCAAAAGGCGCGAGCTCATTTTAGGCGTTCATCTAAAACCAAAGAGCCTTGGCAAAAACGCTGGGTGAGAAAATTTAAGAGCTTTATTCCTCGGAGGTTTCCCAACACCATGGGCCGCATTCACGTGGGGGAAATCGTTCAGGATGATTTCTTCGTTAAGAACGTCAATTTGCTTTGGAAGCTCAAGGGGGTGACTCCGCGCTTGAATTATTTGAGCGGAGAAGCGGGCATCACTTTGGGGAAGGGAGAAGTCAAGGATATCGAGGCCCTGCAAAAATCTCACAAACTGCTTAAGATCATTTTCTTGCCGTATGTTTATATGCATAAAATGAACAGTCTTTCGGTTTTAAGTGCGGCTGAAGCGTATCCTAAAACTCTTGACTTTAATGAAATCCAAGGAGAATATGGAATTAGAAACGGAGTCATTACAACGCGATTTTCCTACGTCAACGGTCCGGAACTCATCGCCTACGCGGAAGGCAAGGCGGATTTCGCCAAGGAAAAAATCGATATGAGCGTTTTGACTCGGCTGACTCACTACGGCGCGCCTTTGCCCGAATGGTGGGTGGATGAGTTGGGGCGCCCCTCAATCGGCTTTCGCGTGACCGGGGATCTAAACCATCCGGATGTCGAGCCTCGGCTCAGCAAGATCAAGGCTGGGGAAATCGAGGAAGACGTCAAGCGCGGGCGCAGGGAAGAGCGGATTCGCTTTAGGTCTTTGAGAAGGCTCAAATTCTAGTCGAAAGGCCATGGAGAAACGTAACTACTCACGTCACCCCGACGAAAGTCGGGGTCCAGAGCAGCGATCTCCTGGATTCCGGCTTTCGCCGGAATGACGAACCTAGCAGTTATGGAGAAATTATGATTGAACGCTATAGCCGTCCTGAAATGAACCGCATTTGGAGCGAGGAAAATAGGACCAAGACCATGATTGAGGTGGAGAAGGAATTTGTCATGGCCTTGGCCAAGGAAAAAGGGCTGGCCAAGTCTGAAATTGCGGCTTTGTCCGCTCTTAAAGGCTCGCGCCTTCTTCAGAAAGCAAAGGAGCTCGAAACAAAAACCAATCACGATGTGGTCGCCCTCATTTCCGCGATTGCGTCGGAACTGGACGGCAAAGCCCCAAACCTTTTGCGCTATCTTCATTATGGGTTGACCTCTTCCGATGTTTTAGATACGGCTTTGGCGATCCAAATGAGGGAAGCGGCGGATTTGCTTTTAAAAGGGCAGGATTGCGTTTTGGCGGAACTCAAAAACCTGGCCAAGAAATACGCCATGGTTTGGATGGCGGGGCGCACTCACGGGGTACACGCAGAGCCGATGACTTTGGGGATTAAATTCGCTTCCTGGTATGCGGAAGCCTTGCGCGGGAAAGAAAGACTCTTGAGGGCCAAGGAAGTCGTTTCGTACGGAAAACTTTCCGGCGCAGTCGGAACTTTTTCTCAAATTCCCGAAACCCTGGAAGCCGAGGTATGCCGAAACTTGGGGCTCAATTTTGAACCGGTCTCGACCCAAGTCGTTCCTAGGGATCGGCATGCGGAATTTATCCAGGTCCTAGTTTTGATCGCGGCCTCAATTGAGCGCTGGGCGACGGAAATTCGCCATCTACAGAGAACCGAGGTGTTGGAACTTGAAGAGCCGTTTGCCTCCGGACAAAAAGGCTCCTCAGCCATGCCGCATAAAAGAAATCCGGTTCTTTGCGAAAACCTGGTCGGCCTGTCCCGAATCGTTCGTTCCTATTCCCAAGCGGCGGTAGAGGATATCTCTCTGTGGCATGAGAGAGACATCAGCCATTCATCCGTCGAACGCGTTATTTTGCCCGATGCGTGCATTCTTCTTGATTTCATGCTGGCCCGGTTTAAAAACGTTTTGGCCGGGCTTTTGGTGTATCCTGAGAGGATGAAAGAGAATATGGACCGCTCCCATGGACTTATGTTTTCGCAGCGCGTCCTTTTATCATTGATTGATTCCGGAATGGAACGCCTAAAAGCTTACGAGGTTGTCCAAGAAAACGCGATGAAGTGCTGGCAAACGAGAGAGCCGTTCCGTTCGGTTATCGCCGCAGATCCCGCGGTGAACAAAAGACTTTCCAAAAAAGATTTGGATCGCTGCTTTGACCTGTCCGCCTATCAAAACTCCGTCGAGCGCCTTTTGGAGAGAGCGGGCATTAAATTGGAGAAAAAATAGAATGTCACTAGAATCTACAAACGGGACGGAACTTAAAATAAGGTTGAGAAGGCGGGAGGAGGGGCGGATACAGGCCGGGCATTCCTGGATTTTTTCAAATGAAATCGCGGAAGTAGGCGGGAAATTTGAAAGCGGGGATTTGGGCGAGGTTTTTTCCTCTTCCGGCAAGTTTTTGGGCGTCGGCTTTTACAATCCTCATAGCCTGATTGCCGTCCGCATTCTCTCCCGTGAGCGTTTAGCGACCGCTGATTCTGATTTTTTCTACCGACGCTTGTCTGCGGCTCTTTCCTATCGGGAAAAAAATTATCCCGGCCGCGCGCCGTTTTATCGGCTTTGCTTCGGGGAATCAGACGAGCTTCCCGGGTTGGTCGTCGATCGCTATGATAGGGTCTTGGTCCTTCAGGTTCTATCAGCGGGCATGGAGAAGCGTCTTCCTCAAATTACGGAAGCGCTTTTAAAACTGCTTAATCCTTCCGGGATTTACCTTAAAAATAATCACCGGAGCCGCGCATTGGAAGGACTTAATCTTGAGGAAAAAATTCATTATGGGGAAATTCCTCCTTTGATTCAGGTTGATGATTTCGGGCTTAAATTTTCGACTCCGATTTCTTCCGCGCAAAAGACGGGGTTTTATTTCGATCAATCGGAAAACCGGGTGTTTTTGAGACCCCATTTCCCTGGGAAAACGGTGTTTGATTTCTATTCTTATACCGGCAGCTTTGGAATCAATGCCGCGAAATTCGGAGCCAAATCGGTCTTGGGCTTCGATAGTTCGGGAGACGCGGTTTCATTGGCCAATCAGAACGCGTCTTTAAACGGGGTTTCTTCCATCGCCAGATTTGAAAAAAAAGATGCCGAGGAGGCCTTGGTCTCCTTGGCGGAAAAAGGCGATGCCTCCAAGCCGGATATGATTTTGCTTGACCCTCCGAGCTTGGTTCCATCCCGCAAGGACCTTCCAAAGGCGGAACGCCTTTACGTGCGTCTCAACAGCTTGGCTTTGAGGGCGCTGCCCGCGGGCGGTCTTTTGGCGGCCAGCACGTGTTCCCATCATGTCGGCCGCGAACTTTTTATCTCAATTCTTCGACAGGCCGCCGGAAAAGCTAAAAAAAGCGTGCGGCTTTTGAGTTTGAGAACCCAGGCCCTCGATCATCCGGTTCTCTTGGCCATGCCGGAGACCGAATATCTTCATTTTGCCCTTGTTGAGATTGTCGGGTAAGGCCTCGCAACGAAATAATAGGACCTTCTGGGCCTTTTGGCCCTGGTTCAAACCCGTTTTTTATTTGACAATAAACTTAAGCTTTGTAATAATGCGTTTATGATGAATCTACTGCTGGTCTTTTTGTCGGTTCCACTAATGGCTCAAAACGCGGTCAACTCGCGGGCGATTTTAGAGAAAATCGCTCCGGTAGTTTCAGAAGCCGGTTTGCCTCCTCTTCTTTTTGAAAAGACCGCTCCTCTTTCCTCTCCACGTCCGGTGCGGGTGAGTCAGAACGCAAATTCGATAGGGGAAGAGGGCCAGCCGCTAATCAACCCCCGATTGTGGAGTTCGCTTAAGCCTTTGCCGCCTGTTATGGCCCAGTGGCTATCGAAGCAATCCTTGGGCGTGGATATTTCGCAGATTAGGGTCATGCCTTTAGCCGCTATTGAAAGCATCGCCCGAACGGCGGTTGCCGCCAAAGATAATTCTTTGACTTTCATGACCGATTCGGGTTTGACCACCCCGCATATTTTTTATTTATCAAGAGGCGTGTGCGCGGCGCTTTTCTCTAAATACGATTTCGGCGAGATTACTCTTGATTCAGGGGTTTCTAAAAATGGGCGGAAATTTCAAATCCAGGCGATGCTGGTTGGAAACAACAAGATTTACGTCATCTATAATATCGACCACTTCGAGTTCACGCAGCCTCAATATCCCCAATATCCATTTATTTTAGACCGCATTGTGACTTATACCATTAACGGGGCCGGAGACTTGAGCGTTGCGGGGATTCAAGCGGATGCCGGCATCGTTCATGCGACTCTTAAAGACATCGAAGACGCCCATAACGGTTATTTGCAGATCGATACGGACTACGGGCAGCAGTTCGTGACGTCCACGCCGATTTCGGTAATTTCGTTGCGTTAAGTTTTTCATGTTCTTAGGCGTTGTCAAGAAATAATATGAACGATTTGGAAGCGCAAGCCTGCGTCGAATTCGAGGCGCGAGGAGCAAGCATAGCTTGAGCTATGTGCGCGACGAGCAACGAAGAAGTCGGCCAGGATCGCGCTTCCCCTTCGGGGCCAGGCGATTTTGGGCTGCGACTTCGTCTCTCCTCGCTTACAGACCGCAGAGGGTATGCTCGCTCGTCGTTTCTCGTCTCGCTCCAAACTTGCCTGGCCAAATCGTTCATATTATTCCTTGACAACGCCTTAGTCTTTCCGTTTATTTTTTTAGGCGTTCGCGCTCAAGCCGCCGAAATTACCATCTATCAAAATCAGCGCGCGCTGATTAAAGAAGAGGCGTCTTTTCCGCTTAAAGCCGGAATTTCCACAACGGCGCCGCTTCCCGTGCCGTGGGGTTTTGAGCCCTCGAGCGTCTTAATCTCTCCCGCAAGATCGAAAAGGAAGGCTTCGGTTTTAGAGCAAGATTTTTTTGGGGGATGGAAAAATCAATCTCAAATACTTGAAAAGTTCGTCGGAAAGGAAGTCAGTCTCAAAGAAAACAAACCTTCCGAAACCGTCAAAGGCGTTCTTTTGGAGGCTCGGGACAATCTGACGGCGCTCAAAGTTCAAAACCGCGTCTATTTAAATCCAAAAGGAACCTGGATTCTTCCCTTGCCGCTGACGCCTTTCCAAAAGGGCGGCAAGCACGCTCGGCCTTCGGCCTTGACCGCGCCCTCGTCGCCCAAGGCGGGCTTTAAGCCGGGGGTCTCTTGGAAAATGAAGGCGGAGAGTTCGGGCAATTATCCGTTTGAGATCAGCTATTTAACCGGTGATATTACGTGGGAAGCTAGCTATGCCGCAGTGATTGACGAGTCTTCAAGTTTGATGGATTTAAGGGTTTGGGCTAATTTAAGGAATCAATCCGGAATGGATTTTAAAAAGGCTCGCGTGCTTTTGGTCGCGGGAAACCCCCATCAGTCTTCGCCCGCAAGGCATTCCGGCCCCATGTTCCGAACCCTGGCGGCGCCTTCTCAACAGACGATCGAGAAAGATCAAAATTTGTTCGAATACCATCTTTATCCGTTGCCGGATGCCGTCAACTTAAAAGAAGGGCGCCTTCGCATCTCGATGGGAGAAGCCTCCGGCGTTCCCGTTGAAAAAAAATATCTTTATGACGCTTCTGATTTAAGCGGCGATTTCAGCGTTTATACGCGGGTCAACCCCGATTACGGGGCGGACGGTAAGGGAGAAGTTGAAGTCGTTTTTAAATTGAAAAATTCAAAAGCCGCTCATCTTGGTTTTCCCTTGCCGCCGGGAGAAATTCGGATGTATCAGAAGGACAAAAGCGGCTCCTTGGAATGGGTGGGGTCCGATTTCTTGCCTGCGACGCCCCGAAACGAGAAGGTCTTAATCAATGCGGGAAGGGCTTTTGACGTTCTCGGCAGCCGCGCGCGCCTCCAATTTGAGAGCGGGCCGAAAAACACGCGGGAGAGTTTTGAAATTACGCTCACAAACCGGAAAAATTCCGATGTGTTAGTCGAGGTCGTCGAGCATTTGTACCGCTGGTCACAGTGGAAAATTATTTCCTCCGATCAGAAATGGAAGAAAAAAGACGCCCGAACGATCGTCTTTGAAATTCCGGTCAAGAAAAACTCTTCTTCAAAAATTAACTATGCCGTTGAATATTATTGGAAGTAAAAATCTTTTGCCCTCCGTTCAAGATGCGCGTGATTTCTTGGACCGGTTGAAAAGAGACCTGAGTGAAATTTTCTTCCCCGCGCCGACGGCTCTGCCGAAAAAAAGCGAAAATCCCGCTGCGCGAGGCGAGGCAAGGGAGATTCTTTCCATATCCGCCCGTTATTGGGCTGTACGAATGGGCGTTCGCTATGGGCGGATTGCCATTCGGGAACAAAAGACCCGGTGGGGGAGCTGCTCGGAAAAAGGGAACCTCAATTTTAATTGGCGCATTGTCCTGGCGCCTCCCGAGGTCCGGGATTATGTCGTGATTCACGAGCTTTGCCATTTGTCCCATTTAAATCATTCGAAAGAATTTTGGGTGCGGGTTCAGGAGTTTTGTCCGGAATATAAAATTTATCGCCGATGGCTTAAAGAAAATGGGCATACCCTTCAATGAATCGCTTGCCCGCGCCTTCGGATGAAGAACCTTCCCCCAAGATCGTCGAGGCTGAGATTGTGGAGGAAAACGGCGAGGGCGGACCCTTTGTTGAGGAAAAGCGTTATGATTCGGCCTGGGGCCGATTTCTATCCAAGGCCGCATTGAGCGTTCTCTTGGGCCTCATCGGCTTGGGGATGATGGGAGCTGGGCTTATTTTAATTTTAACCGTAATCGGCCTTCCCTTCGGGTTGCCTCTCTTGGGGATCGGTTTTTTCGTGTGCGTCTTAGCCGTGCTTGTTTTCTTTTCCCGAGCGCAAGGGACTATTGTGGTTGGGCGGACGCCTAGGCGGTGAACCCTTTTTAGGGATTTTTCATCTAATGGTAGGAGGGTATGATTATGATTCAAGTGAATGTCGGAACTTGGGATCGCTACTTGAGAATTATCGTGGGATTGGTTCTAATCTCGCTTATTTTCTGGGGGCCTAAGACCTGGTGGGGGCTAATCGGCATCGTTCCGGTCTTAACCGGAATTTTTCGCTATTGCCCAGCTTATACCTTGTGTAAAATTTCAACTATTGGAAAATAGATTGGAACGCGATCGGCACGGAGCTCGCCAACCGGAGCGCTTTAACCCGGAACGCGCCGCATCCTTAAACGACCGCGCGCGTTTTGATTATTTGCCGCCCAAGGATTTAATTCCGCTCCTGGATATTCCCTCCCAAGGAGTTTTGATTGATTTTGGAACTGGAACCGGGCTTTACGCAGTTGAGATAGCCATGCTTCGGCCCGATATTCGGGTGATTGGGGTGGATGAACAGAAAAAGATGCTGGATCTTTTCTCCGAAAATTGGTCCCGACATTCCTTGAAAAACTTAACCTCATGCTGGTCAAAAGATGAGAGTTATTCCCGGATCAAGGTAACGGCCGATCGTATTCTGGCATTGAATGTTCTTCACGAATTGGGAGATGAGGCGATGGAGGAAATTAAATCCTTGCTTAAGCCTTCCGGGAGGGTTCTTTTCGTGGATTGGAATTCTAAAATCGAGCGCCCGGTAGGGCCGCCTCGTGATCACGTCTATTCTCCGGAGGAAGGCAATACCCGCGTCTTAAACTTCGGGTTCTCCGTTCTGGAAAAACGGATTTTTCCTTACCACTATGCCTTATCGTGCGGCGTAAAAAACTAATTCTTCGTTGAGGCTTCGGCGCCGCCCTTGGCGGGTTCTTGGCGCTTGCCTTTGTGGTTGAGGCGATCGATAATCGAAATAAATTTTCCCTCGGGATAGGCGCCGCGAACTGGAATTCCGTTTAAGAGAAACCCGGGGGTTCCGGTAAAGCCGAATTTTTCCGCCTCCTTGATATCGGCCTGGATGAGGTCCTGCACGCGCTTAGACTTTGCGTCTTTTTCCGCTTGCTTGACGTTAAGCCCCAGTTCCTTGATCGTTTGCTTATAAAAAGACGGCCCCAAACGGGACTGATTTTCATACATCTTGTCGTTAAATAGCCAAGCCTTTTTCTGCGATTGAAGGGCGACGGCCTCGAAGTATTCGGCGGCCGGCATGGATTGCGGGTGCATGGGAAGAGGCATGTTTTTATAGATAAATCGCATTTGATTTCCGTATTTTTTTCTAAGCGCCTGAACCGTCGGGAAGGCGCGTCCGCAATACGGGCACTCAAAATCTGAATATTCAACTAAGGTGTATTTCGCGTTTTTGTTTCCGCGAATCATCGTATTTTTGTTGATGACTGGTTGATAAGGATTTTTAAAGGCCTCGTTTTCTTCTTTCTGGGCCTGCTTTTCCGCTTCTTTTTCATGTTTGACTTGTTCTTCTTGGAAGGCTTGGCTGACGATGTCGTAAAGTTCGGATTTATGATCGCGCAAAACGTTTAGAATGAGATCGGGATGGGCTTTGAGCGTGTTCTCGATTTCCTGATCCGAGGGCTTGGAGCTAAAGACGCCGGAGAAAGCGGGCAACGAAAGGCCGCCGATGAGAAGAGTTGAAATCAGCGCGTGGATTTTTTTCATGTTCTGTCCTTGTCCGTCTTATTTGCCGGCTTTCGCCGACGTTCCAATAACTTTACTCAAATGCGGCCTCTTCGTCAAGCCCCCCTTTTGCTAAAATCCAAAAGTGTTCAAGGAACTAAAGGCCTTAAGCCGCGAGACTTTGATTTACGGTCTTTCCACCGTCATGGGGCGGCTTCTCAACTTTTTCCTGCTGCCTCTCTACACGCATGCCTTGTCCCCGGCTGATTACGGTATTGTCGCGACCCTCTTCTCGTATTTGGCTTTTTTAAATGTCCTTTACGGCTACGGCATTTCTTTCGCGTTCATGCGCTATTACAAGACCGAGGAGAAATTGAGCGGGGCGGAGGTTTTTTCGACGGCCTTTTGGTCGGTTCTGATCACGAGTCTTGTCTTTTCATTTTTTCTTATCGGTCAATCGGCTTGGATTTCCAGGATCGCTCAAATTCCGGATCGGAGTCTTATTTTGATTTCGGCCGGCATCTTGGCTTTCGACGCCTTGGCCTTGACCCCGTTTGCCAGGTTGCGGATGAATCACCGCGCAGGGCTCTATGTGGGGCTTAAAATCATCAATATCGCCTTAAACATCGTCTTAAGCTACGTCTTTTTAGTGACGCTGAAAAAAGGAGTGGGGGGAGTTTTTTGGGCGGGGCTTATCTCTTCATTTTTAACCTTTGTTTTGATTCTTCCTTTTTCCTGGGCCGAGCTGCGGCTTAAATTTTCAAGCGGCATCTGGACGCGGCTTTTGCGCTTTGGCCTTCCTCTCCTGCCGGCCGGGCTGTCGGCGATGATGGTTCAGGTCATCGATCGCCCGATACTCAAATTCATGACCAATGATGCGGCGGTTGGAATTTATCAGGCCAATTACCGGCTTGGCATTTTCATGATGATGGTCGTCAATATGTTTGATTCGGCGTGGCGCCCATTTTTTCTTCAAAGAGGGTATCGCCCCGATTCACGGAATTTATTCGCCCGCATTTTGACTTATTTTGCCGTCGGCGGTTCCATTATTTTCTTGGGGATTACTTTCTTTATCGCCTATCTGGTGATGCCGCGCGTGTTTGGAGGAAAATCCCTGATTCCTTCGGTCTATTGGGCGGGGCTTTCTCTTGTTCCGGTCGTGACCTTGGGATATCTTTTTGACGGAATTTATATTAACTTCCTAGCTCCGGTGACCTTGGCGGAAAAAAGCGAGTACGTGGCCTATGCCGCGGCCTTGGGCGCGGCGGTCAATGTCGGAACCAATTTATTGTGGATTCCCCGCTGGGGCATGATGGGGGCGGCTTTCGCCACCTTGGCGGCTTACGCCTCGATGGCCGCGTTTCTTTTTCTTTTGGGCCGGAGGCTTTACCCGGTTCCGTACGAATGGAAAAGACTTTTGCATTTGTCGGGCATTGTTGCCTTGATTCTTGTCCTCGCCCATTCCCTAGGGATTGGCGTTAACGAAGGCCGGTTAGGGCTCAGGGTGGTTTTGCTTCTGCTATTTCCCGCAACCCTTTATCTGACGGGATTTTTTAATGAAGAAGAAAAAAGAACGTTTAAGAAGTTGGCTAACTTCTTATCTCAGCTTCATATTTAAACTTTTCGCGGCTTGACTTGGCTCTATTTGAGGGTCTTGATCCCTGGAGTCAAGATGCGCGGCGTCTTCGACCTTGGGGGCGAGATAAGAATAAAGAGAATCCACGGTCACATGATCCTGGGGGTTCAGGGCTTTTCCGTTGAGGCCCTTGAGCAAAT
>JAJZCM010000059.1 GCA_021846045.1 bacterium
TTCATCCGTGCGAAATCCGCACGAAATACGCACTATACTGTTTCTGCAGTTTCCGCATCTTTTTGCTCCCCATTTAAGGTCATTTTACCACCTCAGCCCCTGGTCCGAAGAACTGGGAGCGCCTCACCCCGAAACATGACATTTCTAAACGGCTCAAACATGACATATTAAAAAACACACCACATTCGTCCATATTATTCTGTCACGGAGCCTTAGGGCCTAGACGAGGTAGGTCCTTTGGGCCTTGACGAAAATACGAAAAGTGTTTATCCTTTTCCCATGAGCCATAGAAAGTGGAAAACTCTCGCATTGGGGGCGATCATTGCCGTCGGTCCGGCGTCTTTTTTGTTTGCGGTAGCGATGGGAGGAGCCGGCGCGCCTCCCGCACAACCCTCTCCTCTTCGCGCGGCTAATGACGCGCGGAATCGTGAATTTGTGGAAATTAACAAAGAGGTTCAGGCTTGCCAAGGGGCTCTCAAGGCGGACACTCGCGCTGGAATTTCCTTTTGTGGAAAAGAGGCGGCCCCGCGAAAAATTTCCAAATTTATTTGCCAAAACGCTTTTTTCTCCTGCAAGACGCCCGCAGACAAACTGCGCCTTAAAGCCGTGGTGGCCGCTTGGATATTGAGCAAGAATAATACCCTTCTTAAGCCCCGGAAAGGGCGGGGAAATCTCGCGGAATTGATCATAGTTCTCGATGATCAAAACGCCGAGCCAAAATTGGCGCAGTTGTGCCACGGAGGCGCTATGCAAGGCTTTAAAGCCAAGCCTTGCAAAAAATGGGACGGTAGGGATATCGCGGGCTGGGTTTCGGGTTTCATCAGCGCGGCGGCGGATAATGCGCATTATTTTTACCGAGTCAAAGTCGGCAAAGCGAGCAAGAGTAAAACCCTGAAGTCAATTCAAAAGGGCGCGGAACCCTCTTCCGCTTTCGGAACGGGAGCGGGGAAAAACCCCAATGCCGGGGTTTCCAGTTCCTTTGGCGTTAAACAGCTTTACATGGATGGAGCCGTAACGGCCTGGATAGTGACCAATCCCCAGACCGGGGCCGGGCGCTGGATTTCCGTCAAATACTTTACCTCGCGCGACCCCAACCATCAAATTATTCAGCAGGTCGGCATCTTTGATTTTACGGAACAGCCCTCTCAAATTTACGGGCGCCGCTATCCCGACCTCAACGCCTCGACCCCTCTTGACAGCCTGAATCTCGATGTTGATAATCTCGATTTAGTTCCCAATCGCCCGAAATTCCATTTGACCATTAAAAATGGGCAAGTGACGATTTCGGCGGCTGGAAGTTCTCAGCCCGTGATCAAGACGACGCTTCAGGATCTCAGGGAAAAGCGAATGCAGCAAGTCAATTCAGAAGGCTATCTGGAGACCATCGGTGGCAAGGTTTATCGAGCGCTGGGACAAGGCGGAAATAAGGGGTCGCTACTTTTCTTTGACACGGATTCTCACGGACATGTCGCCAGTCTCGACCCCGTGGCGATGGCCGAGGTCAATCAGATGACGGCCGCGGGAGTTGAGGACCTCGTTTCCGGGCCTTACGAGACGGGCTTGGGGCCGATGCCTCCCGGGTCCAATCAATTTTATTACATGCGGAAATCCCCCGATGGCGCATATTTACAGCCGGTTGTCTGTAAAGAAAGCGAGATCCCTCAAGGTGAAAAATGCGATTGGCCGCCGGCGCCGGTGACCAGTCAAAAGAATGGGCAGATGGGCAACGGGGCGGACAATTCCGGGACCGTGAGCAAAGCGAGCGATTGTAGCGCCGTTTCTCAAGATCCCAAGGCGATCACCGTTGGTTCCATATCGTTTATTCCCCATAAAAATTCTCCTTCCATGCTTTTCTGTGCCGCGGGAACCCAGATCAGTGTGTCCGGATTGCTTAAAAATGCCGCTCTATCAAAAGGTGATAATTTGACTCTCACGGTAGTCACCCCCGATCCGGGTGACTCTAAAAAGAAACCGGATTACGCTTCCATTTATAAGAACGTCAATTTCCCCATCCAGCTTTCGGTTCAATGTCCGGATAAACCTGGGGAAGACCAGTTGCCTTGCCAACCTGCCCTGTTTGGAATTCCAGTCATGAAAGAAACCAAATATATCATCGGATGGGATGTTTTGAAACAGAAGCAGAAAGGGTCAAATCTTCCTTCGTCTGAAGAACTCGCTTCAATGTCCGTGATTTTTGATCTCAGGGTTACAAAAGATAAAAAAATGGTAGCGCCATATGGAACAACTATCAAATCAAAAACTCAAGACTTGGCAGAGCAGTTTTGGCAGGACCATTTGAAGAATGAGAAAAAACCCATTCCCTATGGGAAATCCATTCGGGCGTTTGTCAGTAGTAGTAAATGCGCCAAAGGCGACATTGAGATACGTGGTTTGCTGGTCTCGGAGTTAAAGAAAGCCGACGCTTCAGAGCCGGTGGTCACTTGCGGCCAAAATCAATTGACGGCGGGGGAGCTTTTGAAAGGCCTTTAGGGCCCTGAGATTTCAGCATAAGGTTCAAGGTTCGTCATTGCGGCGAAAGCCGCAATCCAGACTCGCGCATAGGCTCAGTTTGGGCCGGTTGCAAATAAGAGGAAGCGTCTTGCCTGGACCCCGACTTTCGTCGGGGTGACGTGAGTAGTTACAAGTTTCAGTAAGTCCTGATTATGAAAAAGAAAATCATCGGGGTGGGGCTTTCAGGGCTATTGGCTTTTTCTCCTATTGTTGATGCGGCCTCTCCGGCTTTTTCCCAAGAGACGGCTTCCCACAGCGCGGATGCGGACACGGTGAGCCTCAGTTCTGTTTTTACGGAGATCCAAGATCAGTCCATCATTGCCGGAATGTCCATGGAAATGCGCCAGCACGCGATGGATTTTCTCGAGCGCTATGGAAAGTCGGTTGGGTGCGACCCCCAAAGCCATGACCCGGCTTGCGCACAAGTGTCCTTGCCGCTATCGGTGACGCATGCGCTCAAGACGATGGTCAATTCGACGATGGGCGCTTCTCCCAAGGGCCAAGCGCCGGTTCAAACCCAAGATGTGGGAATCCAGATGTCCCATTTGTTTGATGGGATGGCCTCCGCCGCCAAGTGGGCCTATGATAAAGACGTCCACACCGAACAAATTTCATCCCAAGGCAACACTCGCCTTTTCCGCATCGAACAGTTGACTTTGGGGAAAACCCTGGGCTATCAAAAAGTGAGCGATTTGGGATACCAAAGTTTCTTGGTGACGATGGAGAAAGACGATCCAAGAAATCCTGGGAAACGCACTGTAGACGCCGTTTTTCTTGATATCAAGAAGGGCGCTGCGCACGACAAGAAGCTTCTCTATAGCCGGGGTTTTCAGCGGATGCTGGGGAATCTTAAAAAAATTTATTACGACCAATGCCCGATGGTCCGCTTAATTAATAATGGTGAAAATCCGCCGCTCATTACCGCCACCGACTGCGCCAACCCGCTGGGAACCAAAAGAGAGGGCTTGAGCCGGGCCGACATTCAAAAACTCTATCAGAAATATCAAAAAAACCAGGCGGAGTTCGCCGCCGCCTCTTTCAAAGATGAGCGCGGACAACCGATTCATTTTCTCAAATATCTTGGTGATTTAGAAATCATGTCTCAAAACGGCGCGTTGGGCAGTCAAAACATTCTTAAAACTCTCAGTTGGAAGACCTTGGCCGCGGCCCGCAGAGCCGTGATGAATTTTGAGCTTCAGAAAAAAACCCGGCAAACGCAAAAAGCCCTTTTAGGGATTTTAACCCAGGAAGTCAGCCAATTAACCGGAACGCAGTTATCGAACAAGCAATCCGGCGCCTTGGGTTTGGGTTCCCATTCTCCCAAGGAACTCCAAAAAATCTTGACCGATTTTAATGAGGGAAAACTCGCCCATCACTGGGTCTCTTCCAAGGTCAATGAGCGCTCGGGAAAAATAGTTCCGCCCGCTGTTTTAAAGGCTTCGTCCAATGCGATGTTGGCCATGGCTTACGCGGCACAAAATCGCGCGCGGGCATCAAGAGCGGGGCTCTCTCACGAGGAAGTGGATGAGGCTTTGTCTGCAAGCGACCAGTGGCTTCAAATTGCCCAAAACAACATCCGCGTTCTTCAGCTTGAGAATTTATCCCAGCAGGTAGGGCAGTTAAAAAATGGGGAATTCCAAACTTACTTGGGGCTCACCGGGTCCGCGGCGATGGATGAAGCCGCAAGGCTTGAAAAAATCGCCGGCCAATATGAAGCCGAGATGAGGAAACTTTCCGATAAGCAAGAGAAAGCGGCTCTTCAAAAAGACGCCTCCAGTCTCTATTTTAATTTGGCGAACGCGTCCTTAGCCGAACTCTACGGAACAGAGCTGAGAAAAAAACTTGAAAAATCTCGGGCTGAGATTGAAGATATAAGAAACCTTTATCTCGCGCGGGAGTTCAATAAGATTCAGTCGAATTATAAATCTAAGAATTCCCTTTCTGAAATGCAAGGAACAAGTTACCAGGCCTTTTTGGCCCAACTCCCGGACGAACAAAAGAAAGTTTCCGATGATCTCCTTGCGTTTGTGTCCCAGCTTAAGGAGGCGGGGGATTCGCCGGATGATGGAACGGTGAGAGCCCAAGCGGCGGCGCTTCTTAGAGACAGTTTTCCGAGGCTTCTTTCGGAACTTGGGCTTCCAAATGTCGCGGACAAGAAGGAAATAAAAAAACAAACGCTGAAATTAAATGTTCTAAACAGCCAACTCATGGCGGGGCTCCAAAATTTCACGAACCGCATGCAGGCCTTTACGGAACTCAACGAGCTCGATGAAATTTTAAGGGAAAACGCCAGCTCCAAGCCTTCTTTGGCCAATCCCAAGACCTTGTGGCAAAGGCTTCAGCACTGGTCTACTTTAAGATTTCTTAATTCACCGTATGATAAAGCCGAATTCAAGCAAAGAGACCGCGCCGCCGGGGTTATTCTCGCGCACAATTGGCTGACGAAAGAGGCCTATCAAAAATTAATGGCCAATGAGCCCTTGCGGGATCAAATTCTCGATTTGATCAATCATGGAAATTATAACGAGGCGTTTAAAACAATTGGCGCTTTAGACCCGGAGATGAACCAAACGACTCTTAAAAACTATACGGCCGATCAGTTGCTTAAGGATCCCGCGGCTGATTTGAGTTTTGAAGGCTTCATGACCCAGGTTCCGGAAGATAAATCCGGGGTTGCGGCCCAAGGCGTGATGGGCGATCTTTTCTCCCATGTGAAAACCTTAATACTGGGTTATCAGCTGGCTACGGCGGCTGTCGATGCGGCCGCTTTCAGCGCTTATTCGACCGTAATCGGCGGAGCGGCCATTGGAGCGGAAAGATTGACCCAGGCCGTAATTGACACCGGACAGGCCCTGCGCGCGGCCGAGGTGGCCGATGATGCCTCGGCTTTAGGACGTTTGTCTCAAAGCCTGGATTCCCTAGGCCGAATCGGAACTTTTACGAGAAAGTTTCTGGGCGGAACGGTGGAATTTTTTGGAAGGACCGCTCACGGATTGGCGAGCGGGACCAAAAATGTGTTGGGAATCGCGGAAATCGGCGCGAAGGGACGGGCCTTGCCGCTCCAGCAAGCGGCATTTCAAATCGCCAGAAAAAGCGTCGTTAATTCCCTAAAAATTCAAGGACAAAACGCGCTCATTATGGGGGGCGCTTCCGGAACGATGAGCGCGGCTTCTTACTTATTGAACCGGCAAACCTCCCAATACGAAAATGCGGGAGAGGCTTTTAAAGAAGGCGCGGCTTACGGCGCGGCTTTCGGCGTTCGCGCGACGCCGTTAATGATGGCCAGCCCCATTCAGGCTCCGGCTTTCGGCGTTTTTGGAAATGGGATTAGTTCTTTTGTTAAGAGCATCGCGGAAAGCCCGGGGCCGTTGAGTTGGATTGCTCAATCGGGGGCGAAACTCATTCCGCAGTATTCGGAATCTGCGGTGGCTGAGGCGGGGCCGTGGGGAGCGCTTCAGATGAAAGCCTTAGATGCCGCTCCCATGCTTAAGCCCTTATACCGGGTTGGCATTTGGACCGGCGGCATGGTGGATGGAATGGCGAAATACTTCTCCACGGGCCTAGCCGCGCAAGCCTTGGTTGAGCATGCGGATTACTATTATCATTCGAGCGCCGGCGATTACAAAGACAACCTGGAAACCGGAAGGACGGCCGCAGATCAAAATATCGCCAATTCCTTTCAGGCCGGGCAAGCCGCCAATCAGATTTCTTGGCTCTTTTTGCCGACAAGCGCGATGGGAAGCCGTGATGAGATTTCTAATCGCCAGGAAGAAGAAGCGGGTTTTGCGAACCTCATGAATCAGGGCAAGGGCAAGGAAATAGAAGCCTTGCCGGATGATTACGCGTTGACTTATAAAAAATCGCTTTCAGATTCCGTGGGCATTCTCTCCCCCAAGGCGTGGAAGGAAAGAGCTCGTTGGGCGTGGAATACCTGGATCAAAAAACGTCCGCCGATGGGCGTTTTAAAAATCACTCCCCAATGGCGGGAAGAGGCGGCTCAAAGGCGGCTGGACGGCTTTTCCGATGCCGAGCTCGCGCTTGTTTTAAACGCCGATAAGAAAGACAATAACCAATTTTTTAAATTTGTCCGCGCTCCCGAGGGTTCGCTCAGCTTGCGAAAAATAGAAGAAAGCGCGGTTCTTGGAAACGACGCCGAGGCCGGAAGCGCTGAGGCGGGTCCCAAAACCTTGTCTCAGGAAGAAATAGAAACTCTCGCCAAAAACTCGGATTTGCGCTTGTCTGATTCCATCGTTGACGCGGCGCGAAAGATTTTAAACCGGCGCCTGGTTAAGAGTTCGGCGTTAAGGGCCCGAGTGTTGGAAGCGGATCATTCCCTGACTTTGGAATCCAAAGACGGACCGTCCGCCGTTATTTCTGGAGCTGAACTTGAAAAGCTTAAGTCCATGGCCGCTAGCGCCCAGATTAATTCCTCCGGGGCATTAAAATTTCTGCGCAAGAATTTTTGGAATTCAGCGTTTCATTTGGGTCGAGACCTCTATACTTCGCAAGATATCTTAATTGCCGATATCGCAAGATCAGCCGAGAAAGACAACGGCGGTCTTGCAGGCTGGTGGGAAAAGTCCGGGCAAGAGGGAGTTGCGGAGGCTTTGGGGAAACTGAGGGCTTCCGGTGAGGAATCGCGGGCCGAGGCTATCGACCGGGAAATCAAAAGAAGCGGGCTTAATTTAAACGGACGTCTTTCCGACTTGGTCGACGCAATAAACGAAAAAATCGCGTTCCTTGAAAAGGACAACAAAAAGACGCGCGCTGAGGCTTTGGAAACCGCCAAGGACCGCCTCATTCAAACCGCCTCCGATGCCGCCGCCGAAGCCTTGATCGATTCGATTCACAAGACGATGGATGAAAGAATTTCGTCTCTTTCCAACGCGGGACATGTGAAAACCGCCGAGGCCCTCCGGGTGATGAGAAAGACCTTGGAATCCGACGCCTATACGCAGGCGGTCGACCGACAATTGGCGGATAATTTCAAGGCATACCAGAAAGGCAAGATTTCTCAAGCGGAGATGGACTTCTCCGCCAATTTGGTCAAATCCGTCTGGGAAAGAGGCGTTTTCGGCCAGCGTTTTGGGGAGTGGAAAACCTTGTCGAATGGCGCGCGCGAATTGGATATCCCCAATGACCGCCAGCTTAAAGACGCCCGCGGAAACCCGATTAAAAGTTTCCGGGAGCTTCAGGCGCGCCAGATACTTGCCACTCTCAAAGGGCTCTCGAAGGGCGAAAACCGTATTTTCAATTTGCTTAAGACCTCGGGAGGAAAAACTCTCTTGAGTTTCGTCATGCTGGACTTCTTGGATCACTATGCCCGATCGCATGGGAAACTTGGGGCGATGTATTTGACCGCCAACCCCGATCTCGCTTCCCAGACGATGGACCAATACCTGGCGACCTTCGGCGGCAGAAAACCGCGCTTTAAGATCAAGACCTACTCGGATTTCTGGGCGGAACTGGCCCAGGCCGACAAATTCGGGGGATCGAACCCTCTCGAACTCTACGACATGGTTTTGGATGAATACGACATGATGGCAATGACGACGGCCCTGTCCTTAGGTTCTTTCAACGGCATTGTCGGCCGTTATCCGGAACTGGATCCGGTTCAAACCTCTCTTCGCCAAGGGGCCAAGGAAATCCAGGAGCTGTTCAAAAAGCACGGTTCCAATGGGGAGGAACTCGATCCCGCTTCCTTCAAAGAACTCCTGAAGGACAATCCGGAATTTAAGGAGGACTTCGAGGACTTGGTCGCCGAACAGACGCGGAATTTTAGAAAAGCGGTGGATTACACCAATTCAAAAGCCTATCGCGCGCAACTCTTAGATCCCCATTCGCCTTTATATGAGAGTTTAGGCTTAAAAAGCGTCGCCGATTTTAAGGCCCGCTATAAAATGGACCCGGAGCAGGTTTATTTCGATATGCTTAAAAGTCATCAGCACGCCTTTGGCGGCGGCATCTTTGACGCGGCGGCTAAAAAAGTGGGGTTCGGCTGGGGCGGGGTCATTGGGCGTCAGTACGGAACGCCGAAGAGTTGGATCGAAAAAATCTACGGCGGAGGATATCAGGCGCTGTCTAAGAAAAACCTGCAAGACCTTTTCGCGACCAATGTCGATAAAAACAAGCAAGAGGTCATTCAATATTTCAACGGCGTTCCCTTGGACAACCTTGACACCGAATACCGATCGTATTTAGAAGCCCTTTATGCGAAGCCTTTGACCCTAGATTTTGATTCCTTGGCGGTGGTGGATTTCGCCAAGTTCAATAATAAGGCGAAAGCGGCCGGGACCGTGATGCTGGGGCTTTCCGGAACGCTGGCCCACTCGATTGTTCCGTTCATGAAAGACAAGATGGGATTTAAGGTCATTGGAGACGAGAGCGCGGGCTACGGAGTTAATTATCAAATTTTAAAGCCGCAAGACGCTCAAGGGGCTTCGCGAGACGCCGCGCAAGAATTTATCCTCAAAGATATGCTTGAGAAAAAGCCGAGTCTCTCAATTATCTACGCGGATACTAAGTCCGAATATGAGACGCTTAGAAAATCCTTGCGGATGAACGAAATTTCTAATGATGAGATCACGGTCGGAATCACGCCCGACACCAATTTCCAAAAAGAAAACCGCCGGCAGACGGGGGTTGAGGAATATAAGAATTTGGCCGCCCTTAAATCCGGAAAAGCGAAGGTTTTGATTTTGGTCGGGCAAGCCGGATTTAGGGGTCTTGATTTGCCTTTCGGCAAAGACTATAAAAACGGGAAATTTAGAATGTATGTCAGCAATCCTGAAAGTTTGGCCACGGTCAATTTGAAGCAGTTGATGGGCCGCATTGACAGTGGGCGCATTCCGGAAGGGGTCAAGGTCAACGTGACCGGAATCGTAGACGGGAAAATTCTGGAAGACTCGCCAGCTTATCTGAGGGTTGCCTGGGATAATTTAAAACAAATCTCGGAAAACCCCGGGCAGGCGGAAGAAGAAATTTGGAATCAGATCGCCGACTTGGTAAGAGAAAACGCGAAAAACCCCGAGGAGCCGGTGACTTATAAGAGCGTCGAACGCTTGACCTTAAATCCAAAAGCGCTGGAAAACCCCGATATCGTGGCGGCTCGTGATTTGTTAGGCCGCTACCGGACATTAAAGAAGCTTTCCCATATGGTCTCGCCGGAAAAGGCAAAAGAGCTTCTGGATACCAAGAACATTCAAGAGGCGAAGTCTTTCGTCAAAAACCCCAAGGTTGCCGATCTTTTGATTGGGGAATTGATGGAAAAAATGCAGGATGCCTCCGAGCTCAAGGCAATAGAGGCTTCCGGCATCAACCATCCTCCCATGCCCGGCATTTTCTCCAGAATGAGAGCGGCTTTTAAACGAAAAGAACCGGACCCCGCCGCTCCTTAGCTCCGTGTCTACTCTGGAAATTGTAAAATAACTCATCATGGCTGAAGTCGAAACCACAAAATATTCACAGACGCTGAATTTGCCGAAAACCGATTTCCCGATGCGCGGGGATTTGCCGGTCAAAGAACCCGCTTGGCTGAAATTTTGGGCGGATCAAAAGATTTATGAGAAAATCCAAGAACGTAAAGGGAATGCTTTCGTTTTGCATGACGGGCCTCCTTATGCCAATGGGTCCATTCATATCGGCCATGCGCTCAATAAAATTTTAAAAGACATCGTGATTAAATCTCGTGCGCTTACGGGACATAAAACGCCATACATTCCGGGCTGGGATTGTCATGGGCTCCCGATTGAAGCCGCGCTTTTAAAAGAGAAAAAAATGTCTCAGCGTGGTATCAAAGATGTTCCGGGGTTCAGGAAAGAAGCGGCGGTTTTTGCGGACCGCTTCATCAATTTACAAAGAGAAGATTTTAAGCGTTTGGGAGTTCTGGCTGATTGGGAAAACCCCTATAAGACAATGACGCCGGGCTATGAAGCGGAAGTGGTCGGCGCTTTTAGAAAACTTCTTGGGAAAGGTTTGATTTATCGCGGGCTCAAACCCGTCTATTGGTGCATTTCTTGCGAGACTGCCTTGGCTGAGGCTGAGATCGAATATAAAGACAAAACATCTCCGTCGGTTTATGTGGCGTTTGATGT
>JAJZCM010000006.1 GCA_021846045.1 bacterium
ACGAATTCGTGTGGAACTACGTCAAGAACGAAGGCGTCAGCAAGAAGCCGTTGAAGCGCAACGAGTCGCTTCGGCGGAGTGTCGAAAGCGATCTCGCCGGCATCAAGCGTCGTCCCGCGCTGGTACGCTCATTCTTCGGAGCGCCAAGTGTATCCTATACCAAGGACTGATTAGTATGAGCGTTCTGCTGCGGCTCGCGCCGAGAAACGGCGTGGCGGCGGACTTGTTTCTTCATGTGGACAAAAAAAGGACAAGCGCCGCCAATCCGACTAAGCGTTATTTATTGAATCCCGGAATTCTGAGCGTTGCGTCTTTGCGCGCTGTCAGCGCGGTTGAGCGCGCGTTCATGCCGCCGACCCCGCTCAACGATTAAAATCCAATGCCGGCGGTGATTTCTCCGCCGGATATTCCGTGGAAAACCATGTAGGCCGCGCGGAGAGTCAGAAAGGGAATGGCGGTAAAATCAACTCCGGCGGCCAAGCGCGAGCCCGTGGCCGTGGCGGAAAGGCCGTCAAGCCCGGCAAGTTGAGCGGTATTAATGGTGGCCTTGGTGTCGTCAAACCCAACTCCAACAAAAGGCTGAAGGATAGGGAGCCGCCATATAGCGCTGGCATCTGCGGATAAATGGGTCATTGAAAATGCGCTGTCATTGATCACGTCCCCCATGGCCGAGACCTCAACGGCTGGCAGGAAAAGCAGGAGTCGCGAAGGCGTAAAAAGTCCGTAGCGAAGTCCCCCGCCTAAAACGGTCGCCCCATCATAGGTAAATCCGTGCGCGACGACATCCAGGTGAAAAGGAAGGCCCAGCGTTGCCTGTAGCATGGGAAGTCCGAATTCCTTGACGCTGCCACCCTTGAGAACGGTATCGTTCGAGTTGGGAGCTGTCTGCATGACGCCGACCATGCTGACGGAGGCTCCGGGAAATCCGGTTGGGGGCGTCGGGTCGAACTCGGCTCCGCCCAATACGCCTCCGATGTCAAGGGCAAAGGGTTTTAGAGCTTGGGATTGGATTTGAGATGAAAACTGATTGAAAGGTCCCGCCCAAGATGAGAAAGGGACAAGAAAAACGATTGATAAAATCAGAAGGCGCAATTGATTTGACATAAGGAAATGTTACAAAAATTGTGGGAGAATTCTAACGAGATTTGAAAATATCGGCTAAGGCCGTTAAAAGGACGATGCTTTTTGCCCCGGAATAAGAATAGGAAAAACGGTTGACGAGGTCCATGGCTTGGTTCCATGAACGCCGGGCATTGGCGAGTTCCTTGGAATACTTGCGGATATCGTTTCGGATTTCACGTCTCATTGTGACGGACCAATAGCGTTTGGCCCGAGAGTAATCCGTCTTTGCTTTTTGATATCTTTCCATCGCCAATAAGAAACTTTCGCGTCCGTTCTCAAGGACTTCTTGGGCTTTTTCCAGAATGCTTGAATCTATGGAAAGTTTTTGTTTCGCTTTTTCCATTTCGACTTCCAATCGGGCTTTGAGAATCAAGGGTTCAGGAACGCTCTTGAGCTTTGAGGTCAGCCCGATGGTTCGTGTGGCCCATAACCACCATTTGGTGATATCGAATTGATGCCAACGAATTCCGTTTCTCCAGTCAGCTGGAAACTTATGATGAAAATTGTGATAGCCTTCGCCAAAGGTCAAAGGAGCCAAGAAGCAATTATCTCGGGCGGAGTTGTTCATCGAATAGGGCTTGCCGCCCCAGACATGGGCTGCGGAATTAATCAGAAAGGTCATATGGTGGACGACCACCATCCTAAAGAGCCCGCCCCATAAAAATCCGCCGAGAGGGTGTCCCATGAGAAGTCCTAAAAAAGTCGGAAGCCCAAAGGAAACAGCGACGACCAAAAATGGATACCAGCGGTCTTGCCAGAGAACTAGGGGATCTTTTGTCAGATCGGGTGCGTTCTTTTTTCTCTCATCCGCCAAGGGATCGGCGTAGAAAATCCAACCCATGTGGGCGTAAAAAAATCCCTTTCCGATATTGTAAGGGTCTTTCTCGCCGTCCACATAGCGGTGGTGATCGCGGTGATCGGAAGCCCAGTTGAGAACGGAATTTTGCGCGGCGGCGGCCCCGAAGATGAGGTAAAAAAGTTGGAGACCTTTCCCGCATTCATAACTCCGGTGGGAATAATAGCGGTGGTACCCGGCGGTGATGGAAAGCCCGGTTGCCAAATACATGAGGGTAAAGACCAGCAAATTGGCCCAGGGGAAACCATTATGAAGCCAATACCAAGTCACGCCGACAATGGCAAGAACGGGCGTCGTCGTCAACCAAAAAAGATTGAGGTAGTTGAGTTCTCTCTCTGGCGTTTCCATGGGCGCCATATTCATCAGCGAGAGGCGAGATTAGTAACGATAATTCTCCGCTTTGTATGGCCCTTTGGAATTAATGCCGAGGTATTCCGCTTGTTTTTGATTGAGGGATGTCAAATGAACGCCGAGTTTGTCCAAATGAAGCCGGGCGACTCTCTCATCTAAAAGTTTCGGCAGAGTGTAAACCTTGTTTTCGTATTTCTTGGCCTCGCGATTAGTCCACAGTTCCAATTGGGCGAGAACTTGATTGGAGAAAGAAATACTCATGACAAACGAGGGGTGCCCAGAGGCGCATCCAAGATTGACCAAGCGCCCTTCGGCTAGAACGATCAAAACCTTGCCGTCCGGCCAGGTGAATTGATCGACCTGAGGTTTAACCGTCGTTTTCCGAAGCTTTTTATCATTCATCAGCGAAGCGACGTCAATTTCAAGGTCAAAATGCCCGATGTTGCAGACAATCGCGTGAGACTTCATTGCGTCCATGTGCTTTTTCGTGATAACGTCGCAGCAGCCGGTGGCGGTCACGAATATATCTCCGATGGAAGCGGCCTCATCCATCGTAATCACGGAAAACCCTTCCATTGAGGCTTGGAGGGCGGTAATAGGGTCGATTTCAGTAATGAAAACGCGGGCGCCCATTCCTTTAAAGGATTGCGCGCAGCCCTTGCCGACGTCTCCATATCCGCAGACGACTGCGATTTTCCCGGCGATCATGACATCGGTCGCGCGCTTAATGCCATCGAGCAGAGACTCGCGGCAGCCGTAGAGATTGTCGAATTTTGATTTGGTGCATGAATCATTGACGTTGATGGCCGGAACCTTGAGTTTCCCTTGAGCTTCCCGTTGGTAAAGGCGATGAACACCGGTCGTCGTTTCTTCGGACAATCCTGCGATATCTTTTAAGAGCGCCGGATATTTGTCGTGAATCATGTTTGTCAAATCGCCGCCGTCATCAAGCAGTAGATTGGGACCGAGGTTTCCTTCAAATTGCAGGGTCTGCTCGATGCACCAATCGTATTCCTCAAGGGTCTCTCCTTTCCAGGCAAAGACAGGAATTCCGGCTTTGGCGATAGCGGAGGCGGCATGGTCTTGGGTTGAGAAAATATTGCATGAACTCCAGCGAACTTCCGCTCCCAGTTGAACCAAGGTTTCAATCAAAACTGCGGTTTCGATAGTCATGTGAAGGCATCCCGCGATTCGGGCGCCTTGCAAGGGTTTTTTTCCGCGGAATTCCGCCCTTAGAGCCATGAGACCGGGCATTTCCGCTTCGGCTAAAGCGATTTCTTTTCTTCCCCAATCGGCGAGGGTGATGTCTTTAACTTTATAGTCCATGGCGGCGGTTGGCATAAATTTCTCCTTTTTTACATCTCGTTCTATTGTAGCAAAACCGACCTGTGATATATAATAAGGTCCATGGATAAAATCAACAGTCGCATTGCTGAGGAATTGACGGAGAGCGGGCGAGTCATTTCCGAGTCCGCCCAAATGGCCCCTTTGCTTGAAAAAATAGCCGAGGAGCTGGTGTCTTGTTACCGCAGAGGAAATAAAATTTTGACTTTTGGAAATGGGGGTTCGGCCTGCGACGCCCAAAATTTCGCCGACGAACTCGTCGGCCGGTTTGAGAGAAACCGCCCGCCTCTTCCGGCCTTGGCTTTGACGACCAATACCTCGGATTTAACCTCGATCTCGAACGACTTCGGCTACGACGTCGTTTTTGCCCGACAGCTTGAAGCTCACGCGAAAACCGGTGACATCGCGGTCGCTATTTCAACTTCAGGAAACTCCAAGAACGTTCTCTTGGCGGCGGAAGCGGCAAAAAAACTGGGGCTTTTGGTAATCGGCCTTTCCGGAGAAAGCGGGGGAAAACTTAAAAGCATAGCTGACTTCTGCGTGTGCGTTCCTTCCAAAACGGTGGCGCGCATCCAAGAAGCGCATATCGCCATCATTCAAATTTGGTGCGGGATTATTGAAGATTCCCTTTTTCCGAACGCGCCCAAGGCCCATTGACGGAGTGAGGATGGGGGAAATCGTCTCTTTAAAGAAAGCGCTGAAAATCCGCGGGGAACTTAAAAAAAAGCGCAAGGTCGTCGTTTTTACCAATGGGGTTTTCGACATCTTGCATGCCGGCCATGTCCAGGTTTTATCACGGGCGAAAAAAATGGGAGATGTCCTGATCCTGGGTCTCAATCAAGACGAGTCGGTCCGGTTGCTTGGGAAAGGTCCCGGGCGGCCGCTTAACCGCTTTCAAGACCGCGCTGCGGTTCTGGCGGCCTTGTCTTCTGTGGACTATGTTATCGGTTTTAAGGAACAAACGCCTGAAAACCTGATTCGCTCACTAAGGCCCGATATTCTCGTTAAAGGCGCCGACTACAAAAAAAGCCAAATCGCCGGAGCCCCGTTTAGCGGAAAAGTCGCAAGGATTGCGCTCAAGAAAGGCTATTCCACCACGGCCCTCGTCAAGAAAATTCAGGGCTTGTCTTGAGCTTCGGTTTTTTCCTCTTTTTTCTTTCGTAACTTCTTGGCCTTGGCCGGTTTTTTCCCGCGTTCGCTTGCCTTAGGCTTTTCTTTAGTATTCAGCTTCTGAAGCTCCGCGATTTTCTCTTCCGCTTTCTTGACGTCCACAAGAAGGGGACTGGAAGGATGTGATTTTTCAAACGAGTTTAAGTCGGCTTGGGCTTCCTTGAGTTTTCCAGAGACGACTTCTTTAACGGCGGTGGAGAATTCATTTCGTTCCTTAAGGATCTGTTCTCTTCGGGAGATGTTGGATTTCTGCCAAGTCGGCTGATCGACATTAGAAAGGTTTTGCTTGCCTCCGCGGACTGCGGCGACCGCTACCAAATCATTCCTGTTTTCATAGCTTTGGCCTACCGAGGATGCGGAGAGGCTTTGTTCCAGTTGGGAGAACCAGTTCATCAATATCGTGGTGGTCGATTCCGGCTTTGAAGGTTCATCCGCCTTAAGCGAGCCGACGGCTAGGACGCTGAGCGTCATTGCGACGATTATTTTTTTCATGGGTTTCCCTCCTGAAAATCTTTGACCAGTATTTCGACCGCCGGCCCATAAGAAGGATCAATCTCCTTTATTTGCCTTGCGGCTTCGGAAACTTTCCGAGCGTTTTTGAGGTGAATTTCCGTTTTCAGGAAATTCATCCAGATGTCGGGGTTCCCGGGATCGTTGAGAGCGGCTTTCTTATACCATTGTTGGGCCTTGCGGTATTTGCGCTTTAGGAAGTCGATATTGCCGAGATTGTTGTAAGCGGCCGCGCTGGTGGAACTGATCGCCAGAACGGATTTAAATCTTTTCTTGGCCGCGCTGATATTTCCAGCCTCATATTCCCAAATGCCCAAGGCGAGCCGGGGATCAATGAGAGAAGAGTTTTCCGATATCTTTTCTTTCAGCCTTTTGCGGATTGAGTGATAGGCGGCGTGGAAGAGGCTTTTGGAACTTTGTTTGACGAATTTATCGACCGTTTCCATGTCCGGGGTTTCCGCTTTCCACTGGGTAGGCGGCATAGTGACGGGTTCGTAAGTTTCCCAGGCTTTACGAACATCGATGATGTGGACGGCGCCTTTTTTTACTTCCGCGTTATAAGAATAGGCGGCGTTTCTGACCCCGTCGAGAAAGGGCTTTCCAATCAACGTCGATTCCACCGGAACCCAATACGTTCCTTCGTAGTTGACCAAACTGTCCTTGGGGAACGCGGCATCGGTCCAAGAAGAAGCGTGCGTATCGAACATAAACGCCATGTGTCCTGGGTAGTCAATGATGGCGGCGCGGATGTTCGCCGCGTCCAGCATCGAGATAAACAAGGTTGTCAGGTCGTCGCATTGTCCGCTTTTTCGCCGAAGGGTTTCTCTGGGAAATTGCGCGTAATCAACCGGGAAATTGGGGTCGGTTGAAGTTTTTTCAAAGGAATTCGCCGGATTTTCGGCGTATTGCATTCCGTAGACGCCCAAGGCTTCCCACAAACGCATGGTCGTTAAGACGTTTGAGTTGAGAGACGAGTCCGCTGAGAATTTTTCCTGATGGTGGAGAACGGCCCGCTCAAAATCAAATATGGGCGTATCGTTGGGAGTGATGAAATTCGCGATTCGGCTAGGGTCTTGCCAAGTGATGGCGTTGCGGGAGTAAACCGTTAACGGTTCGGTAAGCGAAATCGTTTTCTTTTTGTTCTTTTTAAAATAGGTCAGCGTCAATTCCGCTTGGATGGGGGTTTCCTGCGTCACATTCAGGATGGTGTTGTTGAGCGTGGCGATCAGCGGAATGACGATGGAGGACATGGGGTCCAATTTGTCAATGCGCATGTCGTAGCCGAAATCCATGTAGTTTTTGATTTGGAAAGTGAGCTTAAGATCCTTAAACGGCGCGTCGGAATTGTTGGTGATAGTGGCCGAACCGATGGGATGCTTTAAATACCATTTATAGTTGGCCGGAAATATTGACGCAAGCGTCACTGAGGAGATGGAAATTTCAGGCCGATTGGCGGTTCCGCCGACTAGCGCTTTAATCGCGCGGCTCTGAGAGCCGATGTCTCCGGTTTTAGCCTCGGTAGCCAAACGGTAGTAATAGATCTGGCCGGATTGCGCGCTTGAGTCTGCAAAGCGATTCTTGTCGGTCATTCCAATTTGGAGAAAGTCCTCGTATCTCTTGTCGGAGCGGTAAATGAGGTAATCTTTCGTCCAAGAATTTTTGACCGGCTCCCAAGAAAGTTCGACTATTCCTTCCTTGGAGGCGCTTGATATTGAAAGCGGGGCTGATAAAGAAGGATGGATGCGGAACGAAAGAATGTGATTCCGCGAGCGGTCGGAAACCCTCAGAAGTTGTTTATCCACTGAGAGGGAAACTGGGTCTCCGATCAGGCTTCCGGAAAAGAAATCCATGATCCATCGCCCATCGGTTGAAAAAGCGGAAACGCGCTTGAGCTCGTGGTCGAGCACATAGATGTAGTTTTCGCCGTCAAAAGCCAGGGAGATGGGGTCCTCAAATTTGCCGGGGTCTTCTCCCTCTTGTCCCCAAGCGCTGATGAATTCTCCAGAGGGATTGCATTTGAACACTTTTTTAAGTCCACGATCCAGGAAATAAACAAATCCCGCATTGTCCCAAGCGACGGAAACCGGTTTTTCAAGCTCGAAGGCGCCGAGCTTGGGACCGATGGAAAAGAGATAAACTCCGTCAGGCGTATAGGCGTCGACCCGATGATTTCCCGGATCGGCGATGTAGAGGGTTCCGGCGCCGTTGATGGCCAGCCCCTCCGGGTAGCGAACCCTTCCTTCTTTTGAGAGACCATCAAACCAGCCGGTCGGTTCCGCGATGTTTTTATCCCACTTCCACGAATTCGTGGAGTTTTGAACGAAATGTTCGATGCGGTGTTTGGGCGCGTCCGAAACGTAAAGCCCGAGAGAGGGATCGATGGCCAATCCCGTCGCCTTCCATGTCTGGTATTCTTTTTTGCCCTTCTCTCCGAATTGAGATAAAACATTTCCTGATGAATCCAAGACATTGAACACGCCTTTTTTTTGCAAGTAGATATAGGTTTGGGCTTGACTGAGCAAAATCGGGTTGGCTGAATAATTCCAGACGGAATCGGGGCCGGAGGGAAACAGTTTTGTGGCCGCGCTCGGGTGAAGGGGGCGGACTTTGAATTTATTAACTACCGAGACCAAGTTGACTGTCTTTTTCCCGCTGTCAAGGATGACGAGATGGCCGTTCTGGTTGATGTCAATGGAGCGCAGCCTTTTAAATTGCCCGGCGCCCACGCCTCTGCTTCCGAAATGTCCCAGTTCGGCCCCGTCCGGGCCCCATTCCGTGATTCGGCCTTGAGCGGCTGAAATTCCATAGATAAAACCGTATCGATCAACGGTGAAGTCTTGTCCGTTAAAGGGAATCGCGACCAAGAAATGGGCGGATGAGTCGAACTCCTCGAGGCGCCGGTTGGAATGGTCGAGAACGTAGATTCTGTCGGAGGCGTCAACAGCGATTCTATCGGGCCGGGACCACTCTCCCGGAAGATCGCCTTTTTTTCCGAACCAAAAGAGAAACAATCCGTCCGGAGTAAAAACCTCGATTTTCCTGTTCCCTCTGTCGGCGACATAGATTCGGCCATCCGCTCCGATGGCGATGGCGGAGGGGTCGTCAAATTGTCCGGCGCGGGATCCCGGAACGCCCAAGGAAAATAAAAATTTTCCGTCACGGTCATAGGCCCTGAGGAGCGAATTTCCCGTGTCAGCGACATAGACCTTATTCGAAGCGACGGCCAATCCTTCCGGATCGCTTAATTTCGGGGCGTGTTTTGCGGGGAGAGCGGCCAAGGTCCCGTTTTTGTGATAAACGATGAGGCGTCCTTTTTCATCTAAAACGTAGTATCGGCCCAGACCGGAGCGGACGGCAATTGGGTTTTTTGCTTCTACGACGGAAAATGACGGTAGGAAGTGGACCGTGTCATAACTCCAGGACGCGGCGGGTAGAAGAGTCAGAAGGGCGGCGAGAATCGTTTTTGTTTTCATGATAAAAGGAGCATATCAATTTTTCAGGCTTCTCCGGCAATCTAAAATAGGAGTATAGCCCGTGATCCCCTCTATTTCAAGGGGAAAGTTACCGCTGCGCCAAGCGTGGAATGTGCGATGCAAGGATTTCCGGCAATCCAGGTCAATCGCCGGTGCCGCAATCAAGTACGACTTCTTTGATCTTTCGGCCATCCAAAAAACGCCGCCAATCTTTCTCCTCAACGCCTACTCCTTTTGTATATTTCATGTAGAATTCTCTATTTACAGGGTTTTCCCAATCAAGGCCAATGGAGACAATATTTTTCTCAGCAAGAGCATTTTTCGCGACCTTGGCAAAGAATTCCGGAGCGACAATTTCTGGATATATGCCTTCTATCGGGCGTTTAAGAACAGCGATATCGCCCGATTTTAGAAACTCGTCTCTTCGGCGGGTTTTCTCGGAATCGAACCGAACTTCTCGCACGTAATCATCAATCATTGGGCGGAGATCCGGCGGGGATTTCTTAATCTCCTCCGACAATATCTCCAACGTTTTATTATTGGGGTACATGCGAAAATTGCCTACCAGCCAATAGTAAGCCCTTGGAGAAAAACTCACCCACCGCTTAATCTGTTGCTCGCTGATTTTATCGGCATCGTAATAGTATTTGTATGAACATCCCTCGTTGCTTGTATCGTTGTAGGTATAGGTCGCCGGTTTTTTAAACATTGAAGGCGCGTCACGGTCCAATTTTAATCTCTGCAGCATCGTCTTTGCCGTAAATTTCACCCCTGAGCTAATCTTGGGCAAACTGACTATGCGCCGGCAAAAAGACTCTTTCTGCGCGCTGCTTGTCGCTAGGGAAAAAAGATATTGTTCGGCCGCAAGGTCGTAAGGGCCCCCATCGTCCGATCCCGCCTTACCGTTCCAGGCGCCGGGGTAGTCCCCGATAATTTGCAACAGGTATTGAATTTTCTTGGCGCGATTGGATTCTCCATCCGCGAGGTAATACAGCGCTTCGGGCCTCGTTTGCCCAATCCACCACCCATCCCAGGCGAAATCCATATTTGGGTATCGCGTGGCGAAGGTCAGCGCAAGCCTGCGGCCCTTCTCTGATTTGCCGTAAATCCTCAATAATCCCGCCATGGCGCTTCCCAAAATTGAATAGTTCCCCACAATGTCGCCGTGAACCAGAAGATTGGGATCGTCATAGCGATGCAGGATGGCCTCCATCTCCCCAGCCGCGCGGTTTGTTCTGCGCTCGGTGACGTCCCCGAGAGACAACCACTGATCATAAATCCTGCTTAGGAAAAGGCGGGCATACGGTTCAATGGGACTTCCCTTGGACGCGCCGCTTAACGGGTCATCGATGGGAAATTTCGCCCCTGGAATATCAATGGCGGATTGAAAGGCTTTTACGGATATTCCCTGGCCGTCGGGGATCGCGCGCACCGTTTTGCTGCAGTGCCGGCCGGCTATAAAATACAGATAGGCGCGCCAGTCGGGGTCCTTTGATTTCTTCGCGCCGGAAAGAATCTCATCCGTCGTACGTTCATATCGATCTAAATTTTTGTTTACTGAATCAAAAGGCGGGGAAAAACCGGCTTTGACGTCCGTAGTCGCCTGCGCGACTAATTCCGACGGCGTTTCCTCGATTTCCGGCGTGTTCTTCGAGAGTAATCGCCCTACGTCGTTAAAATCCTCTTTTCCCGCATCCATGAATCGTTTGCGGTTTTCCGGGGAAACATTCGTCCGCAACAAGCGCCTATTGGCATTGGAAGCGGCCTGCGCGAAATCCATGAAGTGCGATTGAATTAAATCATAAATCTCGCGGATCCGCCGTTTATCGGCTTCGGATGGATTATGAAGCAACACAGCCCGCATGTCTTTCAGGCAGATGTGGACTATCTCTACGAGGGGGAGAGGAGCGAACCCGGTACCTATGCTTTTCTCCATAAAAAGGTAGTTCTCCAACGGTTGTGATTGCGGCCAATGGTTAATCATCGTCTCAAAGAATTCTTTGAACGCGGGAAGCGAGGCGGAAAAGTCGCCGCGGACATGCGCTTGATAAGCCTTGGAGACGATGGGCTGGATTAAATGCGCTAAAGCGAGCGAGTCGGTGGGAATCCGCGAGGCTTTTTGGCCGGAGAGCCCAAACATTTGATGGATGTCAAAGGCTGAATATTTCATGTGGAACACAGGCGGGTTTTGAGATTGGTCTTGCGGATTATTTTGACCGAAGGCCGCGAGATCTCCCGAGACGGCCAACAATCCCGCGATTAAAAATATTTTCTTCATGATATCCTCCCGTTGAAACGGGTGTATGACTTCGGTCTCGGGAATTTTCCCTGGGAATGAGAAATAAGAGGACCAGTAAAATTCGTCATTCCGGCTTTCGCCGGAATGACGGCCATTTTATTGATGCGAACCGTCAAAACGATCGTTTCCGGAGCGAGTGGATGCCCTTATCTGCATTTCTACTAAAATATTATGAAAATATAGACACGAAAAATCAAGCGAGATGGTAGTTCTGCGCCCGTCAAACATGGGTTTCAGGAAAAACAAAATTTAAAATGGTATTCTGTTTAAAATGGTAACTACTCACGTCACCCCGACGAAAGTCGGGGTCCAGAGCAGCAATCTTCTGGATTCCGGCTTTCGCCGGAATGACGAACCTGAGCAGTTACTTAAAATGTCTCTTGCTAAATTTTTGATTTTTTCCCCCGCATTGTTTTTATCTTCAATCGTATCCGCAGCCGGGGAGCCCCTGGTTGCTTGGAAAAGCCCGCCGCTTAATTTTGAGGCTGTTGATTTTTCCGTCGCGGACTTTATCGGAGGCAAAGATTCTCAATTGGCGGTAGCCTCCAGCCGGAAAATATTTCTCTACTCATATCCCCTCATTTCTTCAACCCCTGTTTCGGTCTATTCGATGCCTGAAAGCCAGTCTCGGATTTTGTCTCTGGTTGCCTCATCATTGGGCAAGGGGGCAAAACCCAAACTTTTCGTGACCTATTATGACGCTTCTTTGGGACAAGTGGGGACCAGTGTATTGGAATTTTCCTTGCTTCAAAAGAACTGGAAGCGTCTGGCCAAAATACCGTATGTGGTCCGCGAAATTTCCGGGATAGGGTCAGGGGCGTTGTTTTGCCAACAGCTTTTAGACAACGACTCGTTTCCCATGTCTTCGATTTATCCCCTGACTTATGAAGGAGGGGCGTATTCCTCGGCCGACAAAAGTTACGGCCAATCTTTATCGCGTTGGCTTTATTCTCAAACCGCAGCTCGCGTAGGAGGTCAAGATTTTAGGGCCGCGTTGACGAAGGGAAATCGGCTTGAGATTTCTTCGCAAGGCCGGAGATGGACGCTTCCCGGTTCCTACGGGCAATCGGTCAACCGCCTGAGATGGCCCGCTTCCAGCTCTCACACCCTTGAGTTCTCACCTCGGATCATCTTCGGCAACGGAGTTCTATTTGTGGTGAAAAACGATTCACGGTGGGGGATTCTCGCCGAATCGTTTGGAATGTTTGATCGCGGCGGAATTTTTTCCTTTGATTGGAACAATGGGGAGTTTGAGAAGAATTGGGAAACGCATTTGCCGGGGGCTGTCTCCGATATCGATTTTGTTCGTTCTTCCGATTTCTCAGCGCCTCAAATTGTCGCTTTGTGGGTGGGATCCTCCAAGAAATCGCATTTATGGGCATTCAATCTTTAATTTTACTTGTCTCGTTCCAAGCCCTCAGACTTCGCGCCGCCGTGCCGCCGCTTCCTCCCCCAATTTTTGCAGAGCCTTCTTTTGGCGTTTTAGTTTTAGAGCAGGGTGATGCCCCGCAGTGGGCTGCGACCGCGCGTCAGATTTCAACCGCTTTCATGGCGCGTTTCCCGGTCGCTTTCGCCTATGGTTTGGCGGATAGAGATGACATGCAGCGCGGAATTGACGCGCTGGAGGCGCGCCGAGTCAAGAAAATTGTCGTGGTCCCGATTTTCTACTCCTCATCGGGAAGCGTTATGAAGGAAGTCCGGTACTTATTGGGAATCGGTAAAACCCCCTCCCATAGCCTTTTTAAAACGTATCAGGATTTGGCGGGGCCGCCCCAAAAGCGTTTGGACATCCATGTCCCTGTCGTCTTGATGCCGACCTTAGATTCTTCGCCGGCGCTAAAAAATATTCTTTTGAGTCGAGTTCTCTCCTCTCGCCTCGATCGGAAGGGAGAAAATTTGGCGCTAGTTTCGGAATCGCCCAATTCGCCGCGTGACGCAAAAGACTGGAAAGAAACTTTAAATCTTCTCGCACGCCAAATTAAAAAGCGGGCTGGCTTTAAGTCGGCCCAAGCGTTTTTGTTGAACGAAGGCAATAGCCAGGATGAGACCGAAAAATCGGAAGAGTCGTTTGAGGATGAAATCCGAAAACTCAGGCTCAGCGGCCCTGTTTTTATCCTTTCGACGGAGTTGGCGGATGACCTTTTGACGCAGAGGCTCCCCCGGATTCTTTCGGGGCTTTTAGTTGGCTATAATGGGGAGGCGCTTTTGCCGAATGCGTTGATCGTTTCATGGGTATTAAAATCCGCGCAGAAAGGATCGCGACTGGGCGATATGCGCAAATATAAAGGAACGGGAAGTTCCGGCCTTATGAATTTTCCGAAAATCCGATGAGGGGGGAAAATGAGCATTCCTGATGGGGGGACGCCGGTTTTAGATCGAGGTTTTGTCCGGTTGGTTGATTTTATGGGAGGAGATCTTGCCGTGGTTCAATCGGCGCGGGTGTCCTATGCTTCCGATTCCAAAGGCGAGGCGGCAGACCGCAAGCTAATCAACTATCTCTTAAAAAACGATCACATGACGCCCTTTGAACAGTCCGTGTTCAAATTTCATGTCTCCTGCCCAATTTTTGTCATGCGGCAATGGATTCGACACCGGATGGCCTCCTATAATGAAATCTCCGGGCGCTATACCGAGGTTAAGGATGAATTTTATATTCCAAAAGTTTGGCGCGGGCAGGACACGAAAAATAAACAAGGTTCGGTCGAAGCGAATGTTCCGCATGAGGAATTGACGCAATTATTGGACCAGCAAGTTCGCGCCTGTTATGAGACTTACCAGAAACTTTTAAGTTTAGGCGCGGCCCGTGAAATGGCGAGGATTATTCTCCCTCTTAACGGCTACACGCAGTTTTATTGGACGATTAACGCGCGCAGTCTGATGAATTTCGTCGCGTTGAGAGCGGACGCTCACGCGCAATGGGAAATTCAAAAATACGCGGAAGCGATAGCCGTTTTTTTTGAGAATAAAATGCCCTGGACGTTTGCGGCTTTCTTGGGCCATGTCTGGAAAGGCGTCAACCCTGTTTTAGACGGGTTCAAGAAAGAATTGAATCTAGGGCTCGTTACGAAATAAATGACACACTTCGGAGGTTCGATGTTGAGACGATTTCAAGAAGCGACGACCGCGCATAGCTTAAGCTATGCAAGGAAGGAGCGACAAAGAAATCGTCCAAGAGCGAACCTCCCCGAAGGGCCGGGGCGCTTTTGGGCTACGCCTTCGTCGTTCGTCGCTCACATAGCTCAAGCTATGCTCGCTCCTCACTTCTCGGCTCGCGCCAAAATCGCCTCCGGCGAAGTATGCCAGTTATTTCTTAACGAGCCCTTTGAGCCGACTTTGAAAACATGATTTGGCTATTTAGTTTGGCGCTCTTTTCTTCTTCGCTTTTCGCGCAAAGCGTTGCCGTCGCCAGAATATCGGACATCACCATTCCGGTTCAAGGTTCGATCGTCTTTGAAAATCAAGAACAATTGAAGGCCCCATTCGATGGCCAAGTCGAGACGGCGGATGCCCAAGAACAAACCTGGGTTAAGGCCGGCCAACCCTTGGCTTATTTGACGGATATAAAGACGGCGGCCCTTTTAAAATATAGGGGAATGACTCCCAAACAGGCGGTGCTCGATCGCTGGAAGTCGGTGTATTCCTTGACGAAAGTTTCCTGCCCTCAGGATTGTCTGATCATGCGCCGTTTTATATCGGAGGGGCAGGGCATTAAGACCGGAGATTCGCTGTTTAGGGTGGCCTATCGAGTCGCTTTGGTGGGCAAAATTTCTCCGGAATACGCCCGCTACGTGAAAAACGGACAGGATTTGTTTTTTTGGCACGGTTCCGATACCTTGAGAAAAAAGAAGACCGACGTTCAGAATTATTCTTTGAATAAAACAACAGCGCCGCCCTTTGGGGTTTTCACGAGCTTCATTTCCGTCCAACATTATCCCCGACAGCTTCAATGGACGGGGCGCATTACCTTGGCTCAGAACGTCTTATCGGCTCCGACTTCCTCGCTCATTACCTACCAAGGGAAGGTTTTTTTGCCGATGGAAATCGTTTCAGGGATTACGACGAAGGAACTTACTGAAATCAAAGCCTCAGAGGCTCTGTCCGATCACAGTCCGATTTTGGTTTTAAGCGACGCCCAATTTAACAAGGCTTTTAGGTTTGATCCCAAGCGCGCTTTATCCTTGTTGCCGGCCACCTCGATTGCCCCGATGGCTTCCCCGGTTTCTTCTTCCGATCAGCCGGCGGTTCAAACGGGAAGCCCGAAAAAGCCCGAAGGTCCTTCTCTTTGGCAAAGACTCAAAGCGGTTAAGCCTTTGCCCACTCGCAATCAGCAAAGACAATCCAACTCGGATGAAGACTATGGCTATTGAACCGACGAAGCGCGTTTTAGCTCTGATTTTGGCCGGAGGCCGCGGGGAAAGGCTTTATCCCTTGACCGTCAGCCGTCCAAAACCATCGGTTCCCTTCGGCGGGAAACATCGCATCGTTGATTTCGTGTTGTCTAACTGCATCAACTCCGGCGTGCAGTCCATTTACGTTTTAGTGCAGTATATGTCGCAAAGCCTGATTGAGTATCTGCGTTCAAGCTGGCGTACTGTGGGGCTTACGCGCGAACAATTCATCGCCTTGGTTCCTCCTCAGATGCGTTTGGGCCAGAATTGGTATCAAGGAACGGCGGACGCGGTTCGTCAAAATCTCAATTTAATTTATGATTTTGATCCGGATATCGTCGCGGTATTCGGCTCGGACCATATTTATCGGATGGACATCGGCCAAATGATCCATTTCCACCTGAAAAGAGAAGCTGATATCACGGTTTCAGCCATTCCCGTTCCTGTTGAGAGGGCTCAGGGATTTGGCATTATCGAAACCGATGAAGAAGGCAAAATTTTGTCTTTTGTCGAGAAGCCAAAAATCGCGAAACCGATGCCGACAGACGCTTCACGCGCGTATGCCTCAATGGGAAATTACTTGTTTTCAACGGACGCCCTAGTGTCGGTTCTCTCCGATAAGACGTTGGGCGCGGGGGCTGAATTTGATTTCGGCAAATCCGTTCTACCCGCCGTTCACAAAAAAATGCGGACCTATGCTTATGATTTTGCGATGAATACTCTTCCGGGGCTCAAATCTCATGAAGAAAAAGCTTATTGGCGGGATGTCGGAACCATCGAGAGCTTTTATCAGTCGCACATGGATATCTTGGGGGAATGTCCGCGCTTTGATTTGAATAACCATCGTTGGCCCATTCATTCGGAACGCCATGACGGCCCACCGGCCAGGATTTTAGACGGGCGCTTGATTAATTCCGTTATCGGAGACGGGTCGTTGATAGAGAAATCAAGCATTACCCGGTCCATCTTGGGGCACGGCGTTGAAATTGAGGAAGGCGCGATCATCGAAGATTCGATTATCATGGATTTTTGCCGCATAGGGCGGGGCGCCCACTTGAAACGGGTAATTGTGGACCGGTTTAACGCGATTGCCCCTCAATCCATGATCGGATACGACCGCGAAATGGATGCCCGGCGCTATTTTGTCGATTCATCGGGGATTGTCGTCATTGCCCGAGGTAAAACGCCGGGAAGGGTTTAGGAGACTTAGTCCTTGATTAAAAAGAAAATTCAGATTCGATCCGCAGACGAAGCGGTCGGACTTTTAGGCGAGGCTGATTCCGCTTTGCGCGAAATGCAAAGCCATTATGGGGTACAGCTTTTTTTGCGCCAGGATTCGGATTCTAAAGAGCTGGTTTTATGGGTTAAAGGAAATTCAACGCGGGTGGAGCGGGCGATGAAAAAGATCAAGCAGAAACTCAGTGATTTGCGTGGAGAGGCGGAGAGCGAGAACTTTCCCTCGGGGTTTTCCCGCGAGCATATTCCCGCTGAAACAGACAGCCAAGAGGCTTACCGGACTTCTTTCGGAAAAATGATTTCTCCACGGACGCCCAATCAGGGGCGCTATATCGAATCCATTGAAAAGCATGATCTGGTTTTTGGAATCGGGCCTGCGGGAACCGGAAAAACTTTCTTGGCCGTCGCTTGCGCTCTTAAGGCATTGGATATGCGGCAAATCCAACGCATTATCGTGACTCGCCCGGTGGTCGAGGCGGGGGAAAAGCTGGGGTTTCTGCCAGGCGATCTTTTAGAAAAAGTTGACCCTTATCTGAGGCCGATCTACGACTCTTTTTACTCTCTATTAGGGCCCGAGCGTTTTAGAATGTGGCGGGAATCGGAAGTCTTGGAGATTGTCCCATTGGCTTATATGCGCGGGCGCACGTTTGAGAATGCCTTCATTATTCTAGACGAAGCTCAAAATACGACTCCAGAACAAATGAAGATGTTTTTAACGCGTATGGGACGAGGTTCCAAAGCGGTTGTGACCGGAGACGTCACTCAAACAGACTTGATTTCGATTAAGGCCTCGGGCTTGGTCCAAATTTCTGAAATCCTTAAAAATGTCGAGGGCGTTGTCTTCCATCATTTCACCCAGGAAGACGTGATTCGCCACCCCCTGATAAAAAACATCCTCAGCGCCTATGAGAAATGGGAAAAGCGCCGCGGATAAATAGGGATGAAAATTTCTGTATTTAAGGTCTCGCAGGCGCCTGCTCACGTCCGAAAAACCGCTCAATTTCGCCGGGCCGCAAAATTAGCCTTGGGCCGAGATGGGAAAAAAGAGGGCAGTCTCAACATTATTTTTATGAATTCAAAAGAAATGCGCGCCCTCAATAAAAAATTTTTAAACCACGACTACGACACCGACGTCATTTCTTTCCCTTATGACGAAAAGCCGGTTTTTGGAGATGTTTTTGTCTCGGTTGCTCAAGCCAAGCGACAGGCCGCCGAAGTTGGCCATTCGCTTCTCAAAGAGATTCTAACCTTGATTATCCATGGGGTCCTGCACCTGCGCGGATATCGTGACGACAAACCTGCTCTTAAAAAGAAAATGTTTAAAGAGCAGGACAGGCTGCTCCTACTACTTGAGTAGCGACTTGTGTTTGACGATGACGGCCTTTTCCCTTAATCGTCATTCCGGCGAAAGCCGGAATCCAGTTCAGCTCAACGCATGTGGGAGCAGAAGGTTAGGATGAGGGGGAGAACATGGGTTCACCGAACATATACCATTTTTCAGAGCGGATACGGCTTATTCGTCTTCGATCGGGTGACCGGAACTTAATCTGAGCGCGCTCTTACAAACCAGCTTTGGGCTAGGTCCTTTGTCGGGGAGCATCTAGGACTTTAGGCCCATATAGACTGAGGGGACATGGTGATAGAATCTACTTGCGTGGGAGATTTTCCGCACAGGAGAAAATTAAATGAAAAAAATTTTGACGATGTTGGCGGTAGTCGTGATGGTCGGGTCTCAAGCCTCGCGCGCAGCAGAGGTTGCCGGTTCGGACTTTAACACAACGGTCGCTCAAGGCGCTGGGACGATCATGCGCACGGCGAGGTCCAAAACGTCCGCTTTTGGGAAAACGCCCGTTGCCGCGACCTTGGCTTCCTGCTCCCAAGCTCAGTGCGGAGATGGAAGGCCCGCCGGTGCGCCGAGCCTTGAAGAGGCGCAAGCCCTCTTTAACGCCGCGCGAATGCCCTCGGCTGAGGAAATGCATGGTCGCAGGTGGGGAGAGATAGCGGTCATTTCGAAAGAGAGGGTTCGCTACAACGAGGGAGGTTTTATTCTTGACAGATATTCAAGCTCAGATGGTAGCACATGGGGAGTCATAGCTGACGTTTTAACATTTAAAAGCGTCCCGAACGTATTAACCGGCAAAAAATACTTGGGAGTAAGGGAAACCGTGGCTGACTGTCCGCTTTCCAATCCCGACTGCAGGGATCGGGGCTATGCGGAAGCCTCTCTTGACTCAAAGGAAAAAGTTCTCTGCTTTAGAAATCCCAACTTGATGTCGTGCAGAATCAGCGCGGCAAAAGGACTTCTTGTTTGCAGAGAGCATCGAAAGAATCAACGGGAGAATTTTATTATTTTCACGAAGGTTGATTGATTGGAATGATTGGAAATTTCTAAGTCGTTGCCTCATCTCACCCGTCCACTTAGAATTTAAGTGGACGGGTTTTTTTGGCGCGCGTGCCTAAAATCTTTCCCGGAGATGCCCGCGCACGCCTCGCTTTGCGAGCAAGGAACGCAGGCGTGCGTCCGGACAAGGCCCGCTTCCTGACTTCCGCAGAGGCTAAAAAATCGGCGCCATTCTCGATGAGAGGCCCTTGCAATTTGGGTATCTTGTCCACAATAATAAAACCATCATTGCGGCGAAAGCCGCAATCCAAGACGGAATCGTCCGGCCTGGACTCCGGCGAAAGCCGGAGTGACGGGCCGTTGGAACTACTTGAGTAGCGACTTGTGTTTGACGATGACGGCCTTTTCCCGGAGAGACTTGATGTATTGGTCCATCAGTCTGTGGTTTTCCACGTCCATTAAAATCTCTTTCAGGTAGTTTTTGAATTTATCGAAATCGGGTTTTTCAGCGGCTTGATGGGATTTGACGCGCACAATGTTGTAGCCCTCGTCGTTGAGAAGAGGATCGCTGATTTGACCGACTTCAAGAGAAAACACGGCTTTATCCAAAGTCGGCGGCAGAGCGCCTTTGGGGATAAATCCGATGTCTCCTCCGTTGGGCGCGCTGTTGGGGTCCTCGGAATAAACCTTGGCAATTTCAGAAAAGGTGGAGGTGCCGGTCATTAGCATGGCCTTGTATTGATTGGCGTCTCTAAGAGCGCGCTTTTTCTCCGCTTGTGGATCGTTGGGGGCGACGCGAACTAAAATTCTGGCGAGTTGAACTCTTTCCGCTGTCGAGGATTTAACCCGCTCCGCCGCCATCATGAAGTCTTGAGCGGCGTAGGGCGTCATTCCCGCCGGGGGCTCGGTGCTGCCGGAATTGATAAAAACGACGACTTTGTCGAAATAGGTCTGAATCTCAGGGTTCGCCGGAGGCTCGACTTTGGCTTTAACCTCCTGATCCAGAACTTTCTTGGCCATGACTTGCTTTTCAAGCCGTTTTCGGTATTGTTGATAGGTTAAGCCCATCGCCTTAAGCTGTTTGTCAAAAGCGGCTTGAGCTTGCAGCGGCGTTAGAGGATTCCCGTTTTCATCCGTGTTAAAGCGAGATTTTATTTCCGACATGGCCTTGTCGATGTCGTCTTGATGAACTTTAAGTTTTAAATCTTTTCCAGCTTGATAAAGGAGGCGCTGGTCGATCAAATCATCGAGGACCTTATTTTTAATCTGCTGGATGAAAGAAGGGTTGCGCATCGCCATGGGGTTGGTCTGGGCCATGTCGTTTAAGGTCGCCGCGAGCTCCTTGCGGTAGCGCGACAAAAAAATTGGGGAATTGTTGACGGTCGCGATTATGTCGTCAACCCGGGTGGCCGCTGCCGGCTTGATTAAGGCCAATGCGGCAATAAATCCTAAAACGGTCGTCCACAGTCGCCTATTTGAATTGTTCATCGATGATCTCCACGGGAAACTTCTTTTGAAGTGATTGCAGGTAGTCATCCAATTTCTGTTTTTCAAGAATTTGGATAAAACGATCTTTATATTTTTCGAAAGAAACCTTGCGCTGGGAGTCTTTACGGATGACGTGATAGCCAAATTTGGTCTTAATAGGGCCGCTGAGTTCTCCGACCCGCATTTGGAAAATAAGATCTTGAAGCTCAGGGATGATTTCTCCGTAGAGAGCCGAGGGCATCTTCCCGCCTTTTATCGCTGAGCCGCTGTCAAGGGAATGTTCGCGGGCCAACCGCGCGAAATTGGCGCCTCGGCGCACTTTTTTGAGAAGGGTTTCCGCTTCTTTGGGAGATGAAACTAAAATCTGGCTGAAAACGACCTCGTAGGGATGTCTTTTCCAGTAAGATTTCGCTTCGTTTTCGCTAACTGAAGTGATTCTCGTATCCCTTAAATTTTTCTCCCAGTCCTGGATCAAGAGATACTTCAAAGCCTCGTGAAGACGCAGCTTTTCCTCCTCTTTGATTCTAGAAGCTTCTTTAAGGTAATAGGGAGATTGCGAGACTTTGGAGGCTTGGGCGGCGGCGAGTTCCAGCTTGTCGCGGATGAGAATGTCTAAAAACTGCCTTCGCCCATTCGGAGTCATTACGTAATTCTGGTATCCCAGATCAACTTCGCTAAGGGCTTTCTGAAAGTCGGCTTGGGTGATGGACAAAGGGCCCACGTTGGCGATGACGGCTTCTTTTTTCCCGCACGCGGCGAGAGAAAAGACGACCAGGCCGAACCATAACGTCTTTCCTAGAGATGATTCGGGCCGCTCTCGCTTCGCGAGCAAGGAACGCAGACTAAAAAAAACCCCTCTTCTCATAATCAATGCCTATCCTATCATTTTTCTAGGAACGCGTTGGTCCACTCAAGGGCGTTCTGAGAACCTAAAGAAACGATGAGGCCGTCTCCCTGTTTTGAGCTGGTAAAATGTATGTTTTGCGCGTATTTTTGAGTCCAGTCCTTAATTTGCTCCGGACCAATCTTGGCCGAAGAGCCGAAAATTATTTCTAAATCGTTTTTTCTTTGGGAAATTTTGACGATTCCGCGTTCCGATGCCGATATTTTCATTTTGATCAGTTCAAAGAGGCGTCGGACCGGTTCCGGCGGGGGGCCGGCCAAATCCTCCATCTCTTTTTTAAGGTTTTCTAAGTCTTCTTTTCTCGCGCCGCTTAGCCTGCGGTAAAGATCCAGGCGCTGGCGTTCCTCAGGGAAATAATCTTGGGGAATAAACGCCGAGACCGGGATATCGAGCGCAACTTCTTCCGGGCGCGAGCGCGCGTCCGTTTTTTGCTTTCTCATGTCCGACACCTCTTCGGTCAAAAGCTGACTATAAAGAGAAACTCCGACTTCGCGAACAAAGCCGTGCTGCCTTCGCCCCAAAAGATCCCCGGTTCCACGGATTTCCATATCTCTCATGGCCAGCTGTGAGCCGCTGCCCAAATGGCCAAATTCCTTGAGGGCTTCCAAGCGTTTCTGAGCGTCCTCTGATATGAGGGAAAATTCCGCATTTTCCGGATAGAGAAAATAACAGAAGGCTTTTTTTGATTCCCTCCCGATTCTTCCGCGCAGTTGATAGAGTTGGGCTAGGCCGAACTCATGGGCATCCTCGACCAGAAGCGTGTTGACCGAGGGAATGTCCAGTCCCGATTCGATGATGGTCGAGGCCACCAAGACGTCGAATTTCTTATTGTAGAAGTCCCACATCGCGCTTTCTATTTCTGGGGCCTTCATCTGTCCATGGACGATGACAAATCTGACGGAGGGCATTAAATCTTGAAGGCGTTTGGCGATTTCTTTAAGGGTTTTTACGCGGTTGTGAACGTAATAGGCTTGCCCGCCTCGGGAGATTTCTTCCTCGGTGGCGTGAACCACTGTCTTCTCGCTCCAGGGCAAAATTCGCGTCGTAATCGGAAGACGCCCGGCCGGAGCGCTTTGGATAAAAGACAGCGCTCTCAGCCCCGACAGGGCTTGGCCGAAGGTGCGTGGAATAGGGGTGGCCGACAAGGAGAGAACGTCAACGGTGGCGCGGAAGCGTTTTATTTTTTCCTTGTCCTCGACTCCGAAGCGATGCTCTTCATCGATGATGGCCAGCCCCAGGTCTTTAAAGCGGATATCTTTTTGGATGAGCCTCGAGGTTCCGATGACGATGTCGAGAGCTCCGTCTTTCAATCTTTCAACGACGGCATGTTGTTCCGATTTTGTTTGAAACCGGGTTAAGAGTCCAATACGGACGGGATAATCGGCGAATCTCTTAGAAAAACTTCGAAAGTGTTGTTCGGCGAGTATCGTGGTCGGAACTAAAACGCAGGTCTGTTTGTTTCCCATCGCGCATTTAAAAGCGGCGCGCATCGCGACTTCAGTTTTTCCGAATCCCACATCTCCTAAAACCAAGCGGTCCATCGGATGGGGTTTGGTCATATCTTCCAAAACTTCCGATATCGCGCGCGCTTGATCGGGGGTTTCCGAATAAGGAAATTCATCCGCGAATTCGCGCTCAAGCAAGACATCTTTAGGAAAGGCGTGCCCGGGGGTGGCGGCGCGTTCAGCCTGGGTTTTAAGAAGCTTCTCGGCCAATTCCCGAACGCCTTCCCGGACGCGTTCCTTGACTTCTTCCCAACGCCTTTGATCTAGGCTTGAGAGTCGGGGCCGGCCGGAAGAGCCCGAAATATATTTTTGTATGGCTGAAAATTCGCTCATCGGCATATAAAGGACCGAATCCCCGGCAAAAGACAGCCGGGCGCATTCGACCTGGCCGAAGCCGGGCGAGCGGACAATTTGAAGGCCGCCGTATCTGGCGATTCCGTAATCGCGGTGGACAACGTAGTCTCCCTTCTGAAGGTCGGAAGAGCGAAGACCTAGGGCAGGGGAAGGCGCGTAGGATAATGCGCGGCGATATTTTCGATTGAAAATTTCGGAGGAGCTGTAGAAAGCGACTTTTAAAAGGGGATGGCGAAAGCCGTTCCCAATATCGCCGATGAGAAATTGGCAGGTTTCCCTTGATGAATCGGGAAAGATTTCCTGAATTCTGGAATTCTCGCCTTGATTAAGGCTGTAAATAAAAACTTTAAACCCTTCTTGATTAAGTTTTTGAATTTCTTTAAATGCATGCTCGGCGATGCCGCCGGTCGGCGGGTTTGGACGAGCGCCGAAATCAAGGTCTTGGCCTGAAGTCTCAAAGAGGCGTCCGGCCCATATCCAACGATTGTCGGGACAAGGGAAGCCCTCGGGGAGGAGAAGTCCCTCTTCCGCAATCCACGAGGCATTTGAGAGAAAATTTTGAGAAAGCCATTTCCACAAAGGGACGGCCTCGACCTGCGGGTTTTCAGAGGCGGCGGGGGTTGCCAAGGCGCGGGAAATGGTTCCGGAACTCATTTGTGTTGAGGGCTCAAAAGTGCGAAGGGATGCGACCTTGTTTCCGTCAAAGAGAAGACGCGTGGGGTGGTCGGAGCTGGGACTATAAAAATCAAGAATCGCGCCTCGAATTGAAAAATCCCCGGGAGATTCGACGAAGTCCGATCGGAGATATCCCATTTGGATGAGTTTTTGAGCGGCTTGGTCCCGGTTGATTTGAGTCTCCAGCGAAAAATTGAGGCTTTGCCGCTCAAAGAATTCCGGCGAGGGAACCTTGGATGTCAGGGCATCGAGGCTGGCCAGAATCAGGGAGGTATCGGGTTTGAGGAGAGAAAGGTTTTTAAGTCTTTCCGGTTCGTCCTCCCCAAAAACGGCGCGTGTGAGTTTTGAACTGCCTGAAAACAGCGGAAAAAAAGCGTCTAAGGCGGCGTTGATTTCCTCTAGGTGTTCTTCTTCTTTGACAAGAAAGATTAGCGGGCCGTTTAAAACGGGAATCGAACAAGGGATTTCTTTTTTAGCGAGTAAAAGATGCGCAAGATAAGCCCAAGAAGAGCGGCTTGGAAGTCCGAAGAGGCGCGGCATAGTCTTATTTAGGAAGCGACTTTGCGCGCGAGGTCTTCGATGAAAGAAGACCTGAGGCTGGTATCCCTACAAAGGGCTTTCAGATGCCGGGCGCGGCTTCCATCTTCTTTTGACCAGAAAACGCGCATCTCGAGTCCTTCCGTTTTAATTTCCGCGAAGGCGCCCAATGGAGTCGAGCACCCGCCGCCGATGATCTTTAGAAACTCCCGCTCCCACTCAACCGCGATTCGAGTGGGCCCATGATCGAGGATTTGAGAAAAAAGCCGGAGGTCGTCTTGGGCGCGGGATTCAATCGCCAAAGCGCCTTGGCCGGGAGCCGGTACCATCGCGTCGGTATCAATGGGATGAGCGGAAGAAATTTCCCTTCCCAGTCTCTTAAGTCCGGCTGCGGCCAGAATGATTCCGTCCAAGGATTTTTCTTCCAGTTTCTTTAAGCGCGTATCCACGTTGCCGCGAAGCGGGGCCACGGTTGCTTCCGGAAAAACCATTTTGACCTGAATTTGCCTTCTGAGAGAAGAGGTGCCGATCGTGTGCCCGGCCTTGATCTCTTTCCAGTGAACTCCGTTGCGCCCGATAAAAACATCCTGTGGATTTTCCCGCTTGGGATAGGCGAGGATGTGAAGCCCATCCGGAATTTGAGCGGGCATATCTTTCGCGCTGTGAACCGCCAAATCGATTTCTTTTTTAAGAAGGCTTTCTTCGATTTCCTTAACGAACAGCCCCTTGGTTCCCTGCGGGGATAGCGAGGCTAAGTGCGCTTCTTTGGGGGAGTCGTTTTGGAACAAGTCTCCGGAGGTTTTGATGATTAGAAGCTCGGTTTCAAGCGTGGGGTCGATTTCCTTAAGACGGCTTTCAACCCAACGGCTTTGAGCGAGGGCCAAAGGCGAACCGCGAGTCCCAATTCTAAGTTTCATCGTATCATTGTAGAAAATTCCTATAATCGCGTCATGCGGGAAAAAATTTTCCTTAAATGGATCGAAATAGATTTAAAGGCCGTTCGTTCCAACATTGACTGGGTTATGTCTAAGGCGGGACATGAGACCAAGGTCATGGCGGTTTTAAAAGCCGACGCTTACGGACATGGGCTTATTCCCGTCGCTCGTGAAGTCATCAAAGCCGGCGTTCCTTTCCTAGGAGTTTTGACTACCCAAGAAGCCCAAGATATTCGAAGCGCGGGAATTACCCATCCCCTTTGTTTGATGGCGCCGATTTTGCCCGCGATGGCGGAGGAAGTCGTTAAACTTAAAGCTTCCGTTACAGTCGATCATTTGGATCAGCTTCGCGCGCTAAACTCGAAAGCCTCCTCCGCCAATCCTGTCGCCGTTCACGTGGATTTAGATTTCGGGCTTGGGCGTTGGGGAATTCCTCCAAGGAGCCTAGGTTCATTCATCGAAAATCTTAAGCGCTTCAAAAAAATCAAGCTTCAGGGATTGTCCGCCCATATCGATTATATCCCCGGTAAAAATGCGGTCGAGGCGGAAGAAAAATTGCGTGATTTCTACCATATCGCGGAACGCTTAAAAAGAACATATCCCAGTTTGATTTGTCACGCGGCCAACAGTTCCGTTTTTCTTGATTTCCCTCATTGGCGAATGGACCTTGCGCGAATTGGGAATTTAATTTATGGAATCAACGCGGCGCAATCTCGATATTTCCCGCTTAAAAATCCGTGGCATTTTAAGGCGCGGATTATTCATCTCCGTTCAATTTCAGCGGGAGAATCGGTTGGATACGCCAGCGCCTATGTTTCTCCGAGAAAAATGAAGGCGGCGACTTTATTGGCGGGCTATTCCGACGGAATTACGATGGAACCCGCCCAACGCCTGATTCGTTTGGGTTCCGGATTCGAGTATTGGGGCATGATGGGGAAAATCAAAACGCCTTTTATCGGTGGATGCGGAATTTCCCACCTGTTGGTGGACGTAAGCCGGGCGCCCCGCGCTAAAATTGGAGATGTCATCACCCTTCCTGTTCGCCGCACCGCCGCTCATTGCCAGATTCCGCGCGTTTACGTGTAGCGCGCGCCCACACTAGGTCTTTTGCCGGAAAGGGTCTAGGTCCTTTGGCCCTTGGGTTTCCCGAGATTGTTGGATACAATGATAAGGTTGGATAATACGGCGCGAGGGAAAGCGCTTAAACAAGGAGAATTCCCATCAAAAAAATAACCGCCTGGGCGCTGACGGCTATCCTCATTGTTTTCTCTCCCGGTTTATCCTCCTATCAGGCTTTCGCCGCGGAATTTTCCGAGAAATCTCCCGAGATATCTTCCCTTCAAATTCCGAATGTTTCCGCGTCCATTCCTGACGCGGAGGAAAATCTTCCCAATGCCGTGGTTGAAGCCCTTGGGACGACCCAAAAAGATGAACAGGTCTTGCCGCTCGCGCGGGAAACGGATGTTTTAGAACCGCAATCTTCCTTAGAAAAAGCGCGCACCCAGCCAAAAACCGCGCCCACGAGCTCATCAAAATTGGAGCAAACTTTATCTCATGGCCGGCGGATTTATGCGCGAATCAGCGACAATGTTTTCGGTAAATCACGGGGTTCGCCGAAGCATAAGGAAATCAGAAGAAAGATTGCAATCGGCGCCCTCAATCGCCTCTTTGACCAAGAGGAAAAAACTGAAGATTTGGGCGTTCTTAAAACCGTTTCCAACTCTTCGGCTCAAACCCTGGCGCACGTTTCCGCGCTTCCCAAGAGCGGCGCTCCAAATGCCGAAGTTGAGATTCCTCCGCATTCCTTGCTCGCGAAGGGACAGCGTGCGCGGGCGTCTATAGGAAATATTTTAGGCACGCGCACTAATGACTCGGGCAATTTTTCTCCACGCAAGAAATTCGAATGGCTTGATCATATTAAGGAGCTTCCTTCCCAATTTTTATGGAAATATGTTCCCGGTTGGTCTATCGCCGCGATGGGAGGGGAAATGCAGGCGGTGGCTTTGCCGGTTTTCACCGCGCAAGTTTTTGGCCTTTCCCAAGCCATTATCGCTGCTGGCGTTAATTTAATTGCCCGTATTCCCGGCGCTTGGATGGGCGCTTTTTTTGTCGGCCACTTTAGCCCCAAGACGATTAATAACGTCGCTTTGTTGGTTTCCGCTTTAAGCGGGGGACTTGTTCCCGTTGCGCTTTTTTTCCATTTGCCGCACGCCGCTCTTTTTTCAACTTTCCTTTTGGGCGCGGTCCTCTCAGGATTGGTCTACGGCGCAACGCGAGGCGTGACTGAGAATTTGATTCCGCCTCTTCTGATTTCAGACCGAACTCAACGGGAATTCGGCCTTAATTACGCCTATCAATGGGTGGAACTCAATTCCATTTTGATGGCGATGATTTCAGTTCCGCTTCTCCATGTCTTTGGCGGAAGCGTGATGATGGGAATTTCAAGCTCGTTTTTCCTGATTGCGGCTTTATTTTACGCTTCTTTAAAGCTCCATCAACCGGCGCTTTCCACAAAGCGCGACGCGGACGCTCGGACACTAGCGGCTCTTGAGAAAAAAGCGCAAGAAGATTTGTCTTGGCGAAGTTACGTTCCGTTTGTCTTTTTTAGGTTCATTCATTTTTCCCTCTATGCGGTCTTTGCCGCCGCGATTTCTATGGGAATCTTGCATGATGACAAGATGACCGGAAATATTATTGGGGCTTATGACTTTGGAAGCTGGGTTTTCGGGTTTTTGGCGACTGCGGCTCTTTTGCCTAAAAAAGGCGAGCGGCCTTGGACGTTGGCCGGAATCAGTGCGGCCCTGGCGTTTTTGTGGGCGAGTTCTCTCATTCCTATTCCTGCCTTGTCGATGGTTCTCGCGGGCGTCATGGGGGGAATGATCATGATTAACTCCAATAAGTGGATGAGTCTCTACCAAGAGAAGCTTCCGCAATCAAAATTGAAGAATCTTTCTAAGTGGATGATGACGGCCAGCATTTTGGGGACCTTGCCTATTTTTGTCGCGGCCGGTCTCAGCCGAGTTTTTCCAGCCTGGGCGGCTGTTCTGACCATGCCCCATATCATTCTTGGCGCCAATATCTTGGCGACGGTTCTTGGCCTTGCGACGGTCTTCACCCTAAAGAAAGCGAAGAAATAAATTCTCGCGGTTACTTCAGGCTTCTATGACATAGGTCATAGAAGCATTTTTTTATTTCACTTATACTACTAACATTGTCTTGGGTTCTCCTTAAGAAAATAAATGCGCCTTCTTCATATTTTTGGACTCCCGCCCGCAGCCTCAACCTATGCCGCAGACATTGATTTTGGTTTGCGGCTGCTTTTTGCCTCCATTATCTTTATCTTTTTCTCATGGAGCGTCTATTTGGCCTATTTGGTCTTTCGCTACCGAAATAAGCCGGGCTCCCGGGCGGAGTACGAGAAATCTGCCGGAATTTCCAAGGCGATGATGCCGGGCGCGATTGTCCTTGTTTTAGAAATGATTTTGATTATCGTTTGGGAAATTCCGGTATGGGGAAAAATTAAAGAAGAAATTCCTCAGGATAGCAATAAGATTGAAATCAACGTCTTGGCCCAGCAATTTGCCTGGAATATTCAATATCCCGGACCAGATGGAAAATTTGGCCGGCGTAAAAAAGAATTAGTCAACTTTTCAAATCCCATTGGTCTTGATTACAACGATCCGGCGGCCAAAGACGACGTCGTTTTGGCCAACGAACTTCATTTGCCGTTGGGAAAAATGGCCGTGATTCATCTAATGTCGATGGACGTCATTCATGATTTTGCCGTCCCCGAATTCCGCATCAAGCAAGACATCGTTCCTGGAATGGATATTCCGTTGTGGATCACGCCGACTAAGGTTGGGACTTATGATTTGGCTTGCGCGCAACTCTGCGGGTTTGGACACAGCTTGATGGTTGGGCATGTGATTGTTCAAAGTCCGGAAGATTTCGCGGCTTGGCTGAAAAGCAAGGCTCCTGTCTCGCAAACAGCGAGTTCCACCAATAACTTCTAATGCCTTTTCCGATAAATCGTAAGGGCGGCATTGTCCCGACCTTAAGGTTATTGAAGAAGGGGACTAAAAGAGGGGCGTTTCCATGAGCGAACATAAGATGAGTTTTCTAAAAAAATACGTTTTCTCAACCGATCATAAGGTAATTGCGATGCAATATATGTTCACCTCGCTCGCCGCGCTTTTGATCGGGTTTTTCTTTGTCTTGGTCATGCGCTGGGAATTGGCTTTTCCCATGCACCCAATTCCATTGTTGGGGAGATTGTTGTCGGCTCGCTTGGCTCCTAATGGAGTCATGTCGCCGCAGCTCTATAATATGTTGGGGGCCATGCATGGAACGGCGATGATATTTTTGGGAATCGCGCCCTTGGGTTTTGCCGCATTCGGAAATTACGTGCTTCCGCTTCAAGTTGGAGCTCCGGATATGGCGTTTCCGAAAATAAATATGTTTTCTTATTGGTCTTTCGTGATTGGCGCGCTGATTTTGGCCGCTTCGTTTTTTCTCCCCAGCGGTCCTCTCCAGTCCGGTTGGACGGCTTACCCGCCGCTTTCCGAAATTACGCGGGGAACGGTGTTTTGGATTCTGGCGATGGTGTTTATCATCAACTCTTCTCTCTTGGGGGCCATTAATTTCATCGTGACCGGCCTCAATATGCGTGCGCCGGGGCTGACATTGGGCCGCCTGCCGATTTTTGTTTGGGCGCAGTTGGTCACTGCCGCGATTGTTTTGCTGGCATTTCCGCCGGTTGAAGCCGGAGCGGTTCTTCTTTTGATGGATTGCGTCGCCCATACCAGCTTTTATTTGCCGCAGGGTCTGATGATCTTGGGCCATGCCTCGGGGGCCTCCGGCGGCGGTCAGCCGATTTTGTGGCAGCATTTATTTTGGTTTCTGGGCCACCCCGAGGTCTATGTTCTTCTTTTGCCGGCTATCGGCATCGTTGCGGAGATCATCGCCAATAATTCCAGAAAACCCCTTTACGGGTACAAGGCCATGGTGGGGTCTCTTTTGGCGATTCTTGTTTTGGCTTTCGTCGTTTGGGCTCATCACCTCTACATCAGCGGCATGAGCCCGTTTCTGTCTGACTTTTTCGCGATCACGACGCTTGCGATTTCAGTCCCTTCGGTTATTTTGCTGACTTGTTTGGTTTTTAGCTTGCAGGGAGGTTCCATTCGCTTTACGACTCCAATGCTGTTTGCGCTTTCTTTCTTGCCGCTTTTTGGAATCGGGGGATTGACGGGGATTCCTCTCGGGGTCACCGTCACTGATATTTATCTCCATGACACCTATTACGTCATTGGGCATTTCCATTATGTGGTTGTGGCCGGAATCTTGATGGCCCTTTTCGGCGGAATTTATTTTTGGTTTCCCAAATGGTTTGGCCGCAAGATGAACGAGTCCCTGGGAAAGTGGCATTTCTGGGGAACGCTGATTGGAATTAACGGCACGTTTTTTCCGATGTTCATTCTGGGGCTTGCCGGACAATCCCGCAGATTGTGGAATCCCTTGGCTCAAGCCCATAATGTGCCCTGGCAGAAATGGCATGTCGTCAGCTCCGTTTTCTCCGGAATTTTGCTATTGGCTCAAATTCCCTTTATTTACAATTTTTTCCATAGCTTGTTTCAAGGGGAAAAGGTTTCCGACAATCCCTGGGAGGCGACGACCCTGGATTGGGCGTGTCCGTCTCCGCCGCCGCATGGAAATTTCTCTTCTCCCGTTTCCGTCCATCGCGGGCCTTATGAGTATTCGCCGCCTAATAATCGCGACGGTTGGGTTCCTCAAAACGCGGAAGCGGCGTAAGTTTAATGGCGCCAAATTCAGTCATTAAGCGCATCGCGCCTAAAAAGGGGGCAGTCTTCTTTTTCCTGTTCTTGGCATTGCGTGGGATTGTGCGATACTGATATTGTGAAAAATTTCAGCGTTGTCATAGGCATCGCCATCATCATGCTCGTTTCTCCGGCATTCGCCCAAGCGCAAAATAATGAAACAACCAGCGGCGGCGGGCAAGAAGGCTACACCCTCCGAGCTGTTAGCGCCAATCTTTTGTCAACGGCTTATCCAACGCACCCGCTTATTTTTGATTTTTATACTCCCCTTCAGTGTTCCATAGCATAGATGCGTCATTTCACTCCATTACTTGGAAGAAAACCTTCGATGGCAATAAAAACAAATCCTCTGCTGAAAAGAAAAATCCATAAAGTAAAAAGGGACAGTTCCCTTTTTACTTTTTACACTTTTTATTATTCACCGTTTCTCTTGGTCGTTTGGCGGCCGCTAAACGAGATTATCCTTCCGCGCAAACGACGGCTAGCAGTTTTAATCGCGGTGGTATTGGGATATGCGGCGGCGCCTCCCGCGACCGCCCAGCAGTCAAATAATTTCCTGGCCGTGCCTGTCGATGCTTTAGGCGATGCGGCCGACATAATGTTGGGAAACCCGCCATTGCCGAGCATCGATGCAAAACGAGAAGGCGGGTTTAAAATTGAGCCCTATTACTATAACGGAACTCTAAATTCCGTTACAGGTACAGGGAATTCTATAGATGTCGGCGGGGGGACCGACGCCACCGGCGGTTTCCATGGCGCAGGCGGGGCGGTCAGTTATGATACAAACATCCACGGTCGTTGGGGGCTATACGCGCTGTTGATGGGCAATGCGATGACTGGGAATTTTTCCACGGCCGAAAATTATGGGCAGGTTATGCCTTGGGCAAACGGCAATTCCGAGTTTGCAGGCGCGGCTATTACATATCGCTTTTTCGGAGAAAATCAGGGCGACTTTGTTCTTCCCGTATTCGTGGGACCTCTGGTTGAACACTACGGCATGAGCGCGAATATCCAGGATAATGGGGGTAGCTACGGCAACGGCAACTACAACGGCATCTACAACATCTCAGGCAATACGACGCTAATGGGGTTCATGGCAGGCGTGGAAGCAGGCATCCCAATCGGGCGGGGTTGGGCTTTGAATCCATTTGCCATCTTGGTGGGCGCGGGACCGCGAAAGTTCCAACAAATTAATGTTACCGCGCAGGTGCCCGATGCCAATTCAGCGGCCATCAACAATGAACAAGTGGATTTCGCGTCCGTATTTGCCAATGCGGGCATGAATATCGTTTATCAGCCTTGGGGCCTCTCCGCAAATTTAACAAGCTCCCTTCTTGGCGATATTATTGGCAAGGCAATCCAAGCAAGGGACAATCCGCTTGCAGGATTTCGGACGACATTATTCACCGTTTCTTGGTCATTCGGTAGGCATGCCAAAACCGACAAAGATTAGGAAACCGGTGTCTGAACTTTAAATGAAAGAAATCGCGCGTGGTCTGCGTTCCTTGCTCGCAAAGCGAGAGCGTGTGATCAAGCCATATGGCGAGGAAATGCCATTTCCAGATTCCGAAGGAAAACGGCCCGAAGCATCTCCAGGAAAGACGCTATGGTTCGGCTTGGAAATCCTTCTGATTTTGGGCGATATCCCAAGCATGGAGATCACTCGAGCCCGGCTTGCCGCCGTCTTGACGTTGGGCTTTTTGCCGCTTGCCGCACTACTGGCGGTAATGCCCGCTTTCGCCCTCACTGCAAGCCATCAGATCGGGGAAATCGGAGCCCAAGCGCTCGGGGGAGCGATGCTTCCGGTCGTCCCCATGCACGATATGGAGGGGGATCGGTGGATACTCTCGGTGGCCCCCGGCTACTGGACCGTCACGAACATATCTCCTGGTGGAGACGGCTGTCCCAACGGAAGCTGCGGCAGGAATGATGGGGGTTATTTCCCTTTCTCCATCAGCGGCCTTTCAATCGCGGCCTCCTTGAAGCGCGAATTCACCCCTCACTGGGGCCTCAGCGGCATTGCCGCCTATGAACACCAGTTATCCCCGGTCGGCCTGGGAAGCTATACGAGCGGCTTGCAGCCAAACAACGTCTCCGGCGTTGGTTCGCCGGGAGGCCAATTTTTCAACACCAACAGCGGAGCCGCTGCGTTGATGGCCACCTACGACCCCTTCACTAACCCCCAGGGCTTTCGCATGCCCATCTCGTTTGGCCCCTTCTATGGCATGCAGGGCATCGGTTTCAAGCATGATGTTTCTCCCACACAAACCGAAAGCGCCAACTGGCGCCAGAGCTACATCGGGGTCATGGCAAACCTCTCCTTGGACTTCCTCCTTTTTCATGACCTGCGCGTTATGCCCGGCGTCTTATTCTTCGGTGGATTAACGGGCCAGAAGTCCGGTTACGCCTATGTCGTCAACCAAAACGGAGCCGTCACCAATTATCCTGGCGCTATCCCCTCAGGTTCGGGCGGTTTCGATCCCTACGTCCAGCTTCTCTGGCGCCCCTGGAACCTAGCCAGCACGATTTCCCTTTTGAGCGGGGCCAACGTCTATGCGCTGACGTGGAGCCACAAATGGGTTGGATCCAAAACGAAGGAAATGATCGCGGAGGCCAAAGAGAAAGCCAAGAAGAAATCCAAAGCGCCGACCTTGACAAGTCAAGCCTTTCAAGCCGGGGCCAAGGGAACAGGGTTCGATCCTTATCTGGAGCTTGACCCCGTCACGCTCGGCCTGAGAGGCTCTTCCGGAAACTCCGGTGGAACGGATTCCTTGGAACCGCACGGAAATGGCATTGGGGCCCGGCTCGGGCTCCTCTATTGGATGACGAGCCGATTCGCCCTTGGGGTTTCAGGCGGTGGCCTCATGCAGTCTATTGCCAATAGCAACAGCCAACCGTTGCCCAACCGTAGCGAATGGTTTCGAGCTTTGGCTGAGGCCCGATACCTCTTCCCCATCAATAATTCGTTCGCTTTTTCATTGGGCGCGGGAGCGGGACTTGCCAACGGCAGAACGGATTCGGAGATAATCCTACACTGGACCGGACCGACATGGGAACTGACGCCCTCCGTGATCTACAAGAACGGCGAATTTGGCTTGCGCGTGATGGGGCTCCCTAGCTCCGGCATGATGAGCTACTACAATATCAACAACTCCAGCGGCCAGCTCAGCTACCCATCCGCGACCCTGCTCCAAGCCTTCCTGGCCTATCACTTTTAAAACTTAATGAAACTTAATGAATGGCAGGCGCCACACCCTGCCTTATGCTGAAATTTCAGGTAGGAAAAATTCGCTGTGGCGTGTTTTTTAATATGACGTATTTAGTCCAAGTTAAAATGTCGTGTTCGGGTGTACCATATTTCTCCCAAGAGGGAGGAAAAAATGAACATGAACGAGGCGCTAAATATGAGAATGAAAGATCGCGACAGACTGCACATTATCCGCAACGCACTGGCCCACCGATTCACGCAGATAAAAGCGGCTAAATTATTGGGTTTGAGTCATCGTCAAGTTCAGCGCATTTGCGCTGCGGTCCGTCGGGGAGGCGACAAAGAAATCTTGCATGGATTATGCGGCCAACGCTCCAATAATCAACTCAATTCTGAAATGCTTGGTCAAGCCTTGAGCGCGTTGCACCATCCGTCGTGGGAAGGAGCTGCGCGAGCAGTTCTGGCATGAGGTGGAAGATGAGCAGCTTAAGATGGCAAAGAAGCGTGTGGAAGAGGCCCTGGAGATTGAATTTTCCGAGGGTATTGGCGCCGAGGAATATGAACGCAGCGTGGGACGAAAGATTTACCGAGGCGGGTGTCGCTATCGGGATTTGCAGACATGTGGCGGCCGATTTTGAGGGATATATCCCTCAAGGACAATCCTTGGCTTCTCCATATCCCTATCTTCTCCCGTTCCTCTATGGTCAGTTGCATGTAGGTCTTCATACCTCCTTATCCTACAGCAAAGGACCTTCATTCCCTCAAAGTGTTGCACTTGCATCTTGAACTCGTGGACTTCGTCTTGGTATTGACAAAATTCTTCTCATTCCCTACACTAGAGGTATGCTCAATGAATTTAAGGCCCGCAAAATTCTCGTTGTCGAAGATGAGCCCGATCTTCAGGAAATTTTAACGCATGTCCTTGCCAACGCGGGATATTCGGTTCGCGCGGCGGGAAACGGAGAAGAGGGGCTCAACCTTTTTGACGAATTCTCTCCGGACTTGGCGCTTTTAGATGTCCACCTCCCGGATATGAGCGGTTTTGAGGTATGCCGCAAAATACGGCAGCATAAAAACCGTTCAAAAACCCCCATCATTATCTGCACGGTTCGTTCGGAAACCTCTGGGGTCGCCGAAGGTCTTGACGCCGGAGCGGACGATTATGTCCTCAAACCTTTTGAGGTCGACGATCTATTGGAAAGGGTTGCGGAAGTTTTTGAGAAAGCGCGTAAAGAAAATTAGCCCATGCCGAAGATCGTGGTTTTGGATGATGAGAAGGAATGGGGCGAACTTTTCTTGGAGGTTTTAAAGGAGTGCGGGTATCCGGCGGTTCATTATTCAACGCCGGGGAAATTCCTTGATCATCTGCAAAAGGATAAACCGGATCTCGTGATTTTGGATATGCAGCTTCCCGGAATGCACGGGCGAGAAGTCATCCGCATCCTTCGAGCAAACGAGGAAACAAGGGGAGTTCTCATTGTTGCTGTTTCCGGCCATGATATCGGCAGTCCTCATGCCATCAAGGCCTTCGAGGCCGGGGCCGATGAATACCTGCCTAAACCCGTTGATATTCCCCTTCTTCGCGTGCGGCTGGCCGCTCTCTTTCGGCGCGGAACCGGCGGGCAGGATTTGACGGTCAATCAAATTAAGGTGGGGGATATCGTCATTTCCCCGGAAAGTCATTCCGCCGAGATTAAAGGCCGCTTTCTTAAGCTGACAAATCTTGAGTTCGAGCTTTTGTTGGCTTTTGTCAAACAGCAAAATCGTGTTTTGACGCGTGGCATCATTTTGGAGACGGTCTGGAAGACAAGTTCCGAAATTGGCACGCGGACGGTTGACAAGCATGTCGAGTCTCTAAGAAAGGAGCTCGGAAATTTCGGCAAGAAAATCGAGACGGTTGTCGGCATTGGTTACGTTTTTAGGAACGGATAATGGACGCCTCCTTATGGATTGGCTTTGTTTCCATCGTGGCCCTGATCGGTTGGGCGGTTTTAAAGGCGGGTTTTACCGTCTCTTCGACCGACGTTTATGGCGTGATTCTTGTCCTCGGGGGCTTGGTCACCAGCATGATGGTCAATTACTCGTTTCATGATTTGTTCCGCGCTTTTAAGAGGTTTGCTTCCCTCTTTTTCCGCTCCCGAGCGCCGAGCGTCGAGAGTGCGATTGAACAGATTGCGGTCCTTTCGCGCAAAGCCCAAAAAGAGGGCGGAATTTTAGCCCTTCAGTCGGAAAATATCGATTTTGCCGGTGGGTTTTTAAAGCGCGCGATTTTAGTGGCCGTCTCGACCGGAGAATCGTCCGAAACGCGGCGCGTGATGGAGACCCATATTCGGCGTGTGCGCCTGGAACGGCAGGAAGATGCCAATACGTTTAGGACCATGGCCGTTTTATCTCCAATGTTCGGCCTTCTGGGAACCCTTTTGGGAATGGTGCGTGTTCTTCAGTCGATGTCGGACCCCATGAAGGCGGCGGCGGGGATGGCGCTTGCCTTATCGTCGGCTTTCCTGGGTATTACGATCGCCAATGCCGTTTGCGTTCCCATCGCCGGAAAAATCCGCCTCAACGCGATGGAAGAGACGATGATCCTTGATCTATTGCTCGAAGGCGTTCTCGATATTGCCGCTGGAAAACCTCCTTATTTGATTGAACTTCATTTGTCCGCCTATGCCGAGCGCACGGGCGAGGCCACTCGCTCGGCCACGGCGCCCGCCGCTCCCGTGCGGGAGACCCCGTGAGCTCTTGGCAGGAAAGAGAAGAAGAGCTGGAATCCCAGCTCAATCGCGGAGCCTTATGGGCGATTACCTACGGCGACATGATGAGCTACTTGATGATTTTCTTCATGATCCTCTATGTTGGAACGGCATCGAGAAGCATCAAAGCGCAAATGAGTTCGAAATCCATAGAGGAGCATTTTGGAGGAAAGGGAACGGTGGTGTCTGAACTTTTCTCTCGTCATGGAATACAGAAGATTGCAAAACTTGAGATCGGCGAAAATAAGATCCGCATTGTTTTCCAAGCCCCGGTTCTCTTCGATTCAGGGTCGGCCAATCTTAAGAGAGGGTCCGCAGCGGGCCTTAGGCAGTTGGCGCAGGCACTCAAGGAATTGCCCAACAATATTCAAATCGAAGGGCACACCGATAACCAGCCTCTGGGGCCGCATTCGCATTTCGCGTCCAATTGGGAGTTGTCGGCGGCGCGGGCTTTTGCCGTCTTAAGATTCCTTGAGTCCGAGGGAGTTGCCGCTTCCCGCTTATCCGCAATCGGCTACGGCGAATTTCGCCCCGTTGCGCCGAACACGACGGAAGCGGGTCGAATGGAAAACCGGCGTATCGAGATCAACATTATGCGGCGCGAGAAGTAGCATTGGTTGGCGCTGCGCGCGGAATCCGGAAAATAAACCGGCTGCCTTTCCCCAGTTCCGATTCGACCCATATTCGTCCGCCGTGGAGTTCGACGACTTTCTTGCATATTGCAAGTCCCAGACCGTAGCCCGATCTCGATTTTGCTCCCGGAACCTGCTCGAATTTTCCGAAAACGCTTTGGAGCGCGGTTTTGGGAATTCCCGGTCCGGTGTCGGCTACGCAAAATTCAATTTCTCCGGTTTTAACGCTTCCCGCAGAAACGGTGATGGCTCCGTTCGTGGGGGTGAATTTAAGGGCGTTTCCGATAAGATTCATGACGACGCGATCAAGAAGTTCCTTGTCGCAGAGAAAGTCATGAGGTGGAGTCCCGGTGGCAAACTCGATATTGATTCCCTTGCCAAGGGCTTGAACCCCGTAAAGAAGGCGCATATTCTCAAGAATTTTACCGACATCGGTCGCGTCCAAGTTGAGTTGGAGCGTTCCCGACTCCATCTTGGCGATATCAAGAATATCTTTCATGAGAGAACCCAACCTTGCCCGGGCTTGTTCGGAGTAGCCAAGGTATTTTTTCTCCCCGTCGTCGATATGACCGGATTTTCTAAGTAAACTGAAGAAAGCGGAGAAGGGGGTTAAAAGATTTCCGATATCGTGGGCGACGGAATGGAAAAAGTCCTCTTTCATTTTCGCCAGTTGCTTCTCGACAGTGATGTCGCGGAGGAGAATTAATATTCCGATGTCCTTTTTCCCTGAATTGACGATTGTTCCTGCCGCGGAGAAAATCCCACTGCTTTGTCCCGAGGAAGAAAATAGTTCTATGTCGGTGTGACTCTCCCGCTTTTTTCGATTCATGAGTTCCGAGATCGCGTTTAAAAGTTTCGGCTGTTTTATGATCGAACGAATGCCGCCGGGCGGAATTTCATTAGAAAGAACGTTAAGCCCCAGAATCAGTCGTCCGACTGCATTGATGTGGAGAATGCTTCCGTTAAAATCCGCCATGATGACGCCTTCGGGAATATTGTGGACCAGCCCCAGAATCAGGGCGCGCTCCTCCAGCACTTTCTCAATCTGTAAATTATGGAAAGCTCGCAACGCCCCGGCCATCAGATTGAAGTTCTGGGCGACGCTTTTGAGCTCGCCCCAGCCTTCCTCGGGGAGAGGCTTGGAAAAATCGTTTTTAGCGACGCGTTGGGCGGCCAGCGCTAGGCGTTCCAAAGGGGGGGCCAAGCGGCTGGTCACCCACCAGGCGCCCGCAACCGAGATGACACAGAGAAAAAGGAAAAAAGACAGGACCTTAACGGCATATCCCTGGGGACGCGCGAAGGCCTCGGCCCTCGGTTCAAGGCTGACAGACCAAGCGTTGAATGTCGGAATGGAGTGATAGGCGCCGACAAGCGATCCGCGCTTACTTTTGAGATTTGAATTCCATCCTGATTCTTGATTGAGATTCCCCGACCAGATCCAGTGAGATGAGGGAAATTTTGGCGCGATGCCGGCTATTTTTTTGCCGTTTGAATCAAGCAGAATCAGGCGTCCGCTTTGCCCGACCTTAATTGCGGAAAGCTTGCTCCATAAATCCTTGAGCGAATACTCGATATAGAGACAGCGCCCGCCAGAGAGAGGATAGGCCACGGGAATCATCGGAACGTTTTTTCGAAATACTACTTGGCCAATTTGAGCGGCTTTGCTCTTTTTCGCCGCAGCCATTAACGCGTCCGAGAGGGCGCGGTCAAGGCCGGAGGCCGAGCGTCCCGTGCGCCCTTGGGAAATTCGTTGGCGCTCGGGGCTGGACAGGTTATAGAGGTCAGGGTCTAAGATCGGCGGAAATTCCGTTTTTCCGGAAGAGTCAAACAGGGAAAGGTATTCCAGTTTGCTGTTTCCGGCCGCGGCTTGCTCAAGGACGCGAGAATCTCGGGCAGAGTTGCTTTTGGATCCGTTTTCTAAATCTTCGATAAATCCCAGGGATTTATTCATTTCCGCGGCGGTTGTTTCCGCCATTTGAGCGGAGAGTTTCGCAATCTCAAGGTGAAATCTCTTGGCGTTGGCGCGTTCCGCGGCATTTGAATTAATCGTCCAAAGGCCGAATAAGACCGCCGGAAGAAGGGCAAAGGCTAATAAGATCACTAAAAAGCGCTGAAAAAAACTCACGCTTATTGATCTCCAGGATTTAGCGGCGGAATGGGAATTTGACCGGCGCCGGGAAATCGAAGAATGACGGCGGCGCCTTGAGGTTTTAAATTTTCAACTTCGATGTCGCCGGCAGCTCGGCGAAGAATTCGGCGCGCGAGAGACAGGCCCAAGCCCAGGTGTCCTTGGCGAGAGAAAGTAAAGGGAATGAAAATTTTCTCGAGGGCTACGTCTGAAAACCCCGGACCGGTGTCGGCGAAAACGATTTTGACTTGCCCGTTTTCCGGCTCTTCCCCAGCCGTGATTTTAAGGGTTCCCCCTTTCGGCATGGCCTCGAAGGCGTTTCGGAATATTTGATAGAATACCGTGTGCAGAGATGTTGACGCAATCGAGACGGCGGGGAGACCGGCGGGAATTCCTCGTGAAATTAAAATCCGCTTGCGACGAAAAAGGCCTTCCCAAATTCCCGCAGACGCATTGAGAGCGGCCTCAAGATTTTCGGGGGTTCTGGGCGGAGGCGATTCATTCAAAAATTCTCCGATGACTCTCAGGGTGTCTGAGGCTTGCGCCAAGGAACCTATGGCTAGGCCAAGAATTGCGCGCGGGCCTTCCGGAAGACGAACGGCGGCGAGTTGTTTAACGCGCGCGCTGGCTGAGGCAATGGGATCTTTGAGGTTTGCCAGTGCCCTCATCCATTCCGGTTCCATGGAAAAGTCAATTGAGGGCGAAAGGAGACGCTCCGGAGACTCTTCTCGGCCCTCTTTGCTTTCCTCTAGGGGGACCGCTTCCATGGGGACGGACTCAATTCTCAACTGTTCGTTTTCGGAAATGGCGGCATTTTTTTCCCGCGTGGCCGCTTCGACTTCCATCCGTAATTTTTCAAGCTCTCTTTCAAAATCAGCTTTTTTCTCGGCGAGTTTTGAGTTGAGATTCGCGCTTTCGGAAATGGCGGCGTTTTTTTCCTGCGCGGCTACTTCGGCTTCCCCGAGCGAATTTTGGAGTTTTTTTTCGAGATCCGCGATTTTTTCGGCGAGTTGCGCGTTAAGATTCGCGCTTTCTGAAATCTTGACACGGGCCGCTTCTCCGGACGCCTTCAAGTCCAAATTTTCATCGAGAAGAGATTTCTTGCTCGCTTCTTCTGATCCAAGCAATTCGCGAAGGGAAGCTTGCTCCCATTTAAAATTTTGGGCTTGCTTTTTAATTTCAATTTTGAGCGCTGATATTTCTTTCTCTAGCGCCGCGCATTCTTCATCTTTTGATTCGTATTTTTCGAGGGTGGCCTCTACCATTGATTTGTATTTTTCCAGGATGGACACTACCATTGGTTCGTATTTTCCCAAGATGGCCGCTACCATCTGGTTCTTATTCTCGGATAAAACAAAATTTTCTTCTATCGCGAAGGCGGCGGATTGCTCGCTTAGGTTATCCTCGAACGAGGGGGTATCCATGTTTTGGAGAAACGGTGTCCACTTTAGTTTGCCGGAATCTCCTTGGTCTTCCATCTAGATTAGCTCCGAAGCGCCTTTTTCTCCGATCACAATTTCGCCCCGGTCCGCCAAGACTTGGGCGCGAGACAGAAGGTTGGAGCGGATTTCAATGACTTTTGCCCGCGGCTGCGGGGACTCCATGGCTTCTCGTGCGGCGTCACGCGCGCCCTCGGGTATTTGTTTGAGAATGGCGTCAATGAGAATTTGAGGCGCTCCTCTCAGAGCCATTCCCCATTCCTGATAGTTTGTCCCCATGATGACGCGGCGAAGATCGGATTCTTTAAGATTGTAGAGATCTTCAAAACTAAAAAGCGATTCTTCAAGTTCGCTGGCCGCTTCCGGGTTTTGAGGAGTGAGACCGCTGACGACGCTTTTCCTCTCTTCGGCCGGAAGGCGGCTGAGAATCTTTCCAAGCCTTTCGGGGCCGCGCACTCCAAATTCGACGAGATTGCGGAGCTTGCTTTCTAAAGCATCGAGCTTTTCGGGGTCCGTGCGGTTAATCCCTAGAAGCAATTGGGAGACTTCCTTTTGTTTTTGAACCGGGAAAACGGCAAAAATTCCTGCGGCGATCTCAGGGTTTACTCCAGCCAGAGACGCGAGCAAAAGCGCGATGTCTTCTGCGGGTTCCGGGAGCAAAAGGGGAGTCAAATCTTGCGGCGACTTGGATGACAGAAAGTCGAATCTTTGTCCCAAGGCCGCAGGCGGCTCGGCCTCAAGCCCGATGGGAGAGATTTCGCCGGAAAGGCTGGGAATTCCTCCGGGAAGAATTTCTGTGATGCGGGACTTTTCCAAAGCTCCGGCGGTATTTGAATCGGCAAGGGCGGAAGCCGTATTTTGCGCCCTTCGGGCTTCCGCGAGTTCGGAAACGAAGGTCTTGACGACGCGCATGGCGGTTATATAGAGAATGGAGCCAAAAATCAGCATTAAGACCAGGGCTCCCAGAAGTATCAAAAGCGTTCCCGCCGCCTTGGGGCTGGCGATGAAATTCTGCAGGGCCGATTTCCACGGCGGGACTAGATCCGCGCGCAGAATGCTCAATTGGTCTCCTCGCGCGGGATCGAGATGGAGAACGCTGGGGAGAAGGCGTTCGGCCTCCTTGGCCTTTTGATCTGGAACGCTTAAGTCAATGACGACTGAAACCAAAAGTTTCTTGATGACAAATCCCTCGGAAACATTGGAGTCGTCCCGGGACTCCCGCACCGGGGATAATGAGTTTGTCGGCGCGGTTGTCGTTTCTTCGGAAGGCGGGGGAGGTGGAGAGCCCTGGGCGTAATTTGTGAACCCCTGAGGAGCCTTAAGGCCTTCCGGTAAAAGCCTTTGACCGTATCCTGGCATGAAACTCGGCGGCTCTTTAGTTTTTTTAGGAGAAGCTTCTTGCGGCGTTTGAGTAGGGATAAAAAGCGAGGTCGAGCTTCGGCTGTGCCGAAGTTCTCCGGAAACCGAAACGGTGACCCTGGCTTTTCCTGGGCCCAGGAGAGCCGATAAAAAATCCATCGCTTGGGAAGTGATTTGATCGGCGATAGCGGTTTCCTCGGGGCTTTGAGCTCTGAGGGGAAGCGCTAAAGTCAAAAATATCAGGGCGGGGACAAAAACGAGACGTAGGCAACGCCGAATGTTTAGCATACCCATACCCTATAGGATATACATCACAAAATTATTACAGTCAAGGGGAAAAAACTTATTTTTTTCCAAAGGCGGTATAGTGCCAAGGTTTGCGGGCGTCCCCGGTCATGTCCGCCATCACGTGCTTAACAACGGTGAATTCTTCCAACGCCTGAAGAGACAGATCCTTCCCAAAGCCCGACTGGTTAAAACCGCCATGCGGGGTTTCGGAAGCCAGTGGCAGATGATCGTTGATCCAGACGGTTCCAAATCTAAGGGCGGATGAAACTCTCAGCGCCCGTTGGGCGTTTGAGGTCCAAACGGAAGCCGCAAGCCCGTATTCGACGTCGTTGGCAAGTTGAACGGCCTCGGCCTCGTCTTTAAACGGCAAAAGACAAACGACGGGCCCGAAAATCTCTTTTTGAACGAGTTCGGAGTTTTGCGCGGCTTTAAGGATAACCGTGGGATTGAGGAAAAATCCGCTTTTGAGGTTTGAGGGGCGGTCGCCGCCGCAGAGAATTTCCACATTTTTCGCGCGCTCTAAAAACCCCTCGACCTGGCTGCGGCGCTCTGCTGAAATAAGAGGCCCCATGTCGGTTTGGGGATTATCAAAAAGCCCGAGCTTTATTTTTTTCGTCTCTTTAAGAAAATCGGTGACGAAACGGTCAAAAACTTTTTTGTGGATGTAAAGGCGGGTGGAGGCGGTGCAATCCTGCCCGGCATTGACGAAAGACCCGACAACGGCGCCTTGGACGGCGGCGGATAAATGGGCGTCGTCAAAAACGATAAAGGGGGCTTTTCCGCCAAGTTCTAAATGAAGGCGCTTGACGGTGCGGGACGCTTGGGACATGATTTTGCGCCCGGTTTCGGTGTCTCCGGTAAAGGAAATCATCTTGATTGCGGGGTGGGTAGTGAGAATTTTTCCGGTTTCTTCGCCGCCCAAGACGACATTGATGACGCCTTCCGGAATACCTGCTTTTAGGGCCAGTTTCGCGATTTCAAGCGTGGTTAAGGGAGTTAATTCCGCAGGCTTAATAACGCAGGAATTTCCGGCGGCCAAGGCCGGAGCTAGTTTCCAAACGGCCATCATCAGCGGATAATTCCATGGAGTGATCAAGGCGATGGGGCCGATGGGTTCCCGTTTTAAAAATGAAAGATAGCCGGTCGCGTATTCGGCTGAAGCCGGGGCTTCTAAGACTCTCGCGGCGGAGGCGAAAAAACGCAGATTGTCGACGGCGAAAGGCAAATCTCCATCTTGGGATAGTTTGAGGGGCTTGCCGGTATTTTTGGATTCCAAGAGAGCGAGGCGGGCGGAATTTTCTTCAATGAGATTGGCCCAAGAGAAAAGAAGTCCGGCCCGCTCGGCCGGGGATTTTGAGGCCCAAAGCGGGAAGGCCTCTTGGGCATCGGAAACGGCGGAATTAACTTTTTTTTCGTCGGCATCCTGAACGCAGGCGATGATTTTCTCGGTTGCAGGAGAAATAATGACGCGGTCAAGGCCGGAGGCCGAGCGTCCGCGTTGATTAAGCAGTTCCAGGTTCTTTGTCATGTTGCTTTTTGACTCCTGCCGGCTTTTTAGTCTCAAAATGCCGGGCGTTGACTTCCTTAAAGACTTTTTCGATCGTCTCCATCGCGGAATTCATCTCTTGCTGGGTAATGGTCAATGGGGGTTCAATGCGGATGGTCTTTGCGGAAAAAAGAGTCCCTGCGACCAACACCCCGTGATCGAAAAGACCCTTGGCGATTTCGTATCCCAAAGCATCGGAGGGAAATTCAATTCCGATCATAAGGCCCTTTCCGCGAACATCCGCGCAAAGTTTTGGAAACCTTCGGCGCAGGGCCTTGAGTTTCCCGATTATTTCATTGCCCATTTTTTCGGCGCGTTCCGGAAGTTTTTCCTCAAGCAAAACGTGGATGCCGGCGATGGCGGCCACGCAAGCCAAGGGATTTCCTCCAAAGGTGGTGGAATGAAGCCAAGGCTCGGGGAAAAGCTGTTCCCAAATTGTTTTATTGGAGACAAAAGCTCCTATGGGCATCACTCCGCCGCCCATCGCTTTTCCCATGCACATGATGTCCGGAACGACATCCCAATGATCCACGCAAAACATTTTTCCCGTTCGTCCCATGCCGGTTTGAACCTCATCGGCAATCAGAAGCGCCCCATAGCGGTCGCAGATTTCCCGGACTCTTGGAAAATAGTCATCCGGCGGAACGTTAATGCCGCCTTCGCCTTGAATGGGTTCCAAGATGACTCCCGCGATGTCGTTTCCGACTTCATCGGCGGAACGGACGACGGACTCGATATAATCAGCGTCGCCGTAAGGGACATGGTAGCAGTCGGGCAAAATCGGCAAAAAGGGCTGGCGAAATTTCGCCTTCGCCGTGGCTGAGAGAGCCCCCAAGGTTTTTCCATGAAAGGCCGAGGTCGCGGCGACAAAGGATTTGCGTCCGGTATGAAGCATGGCGAGTTTCATCGCGCCTTCCACCGCTTCCGCGCCGGAATTGCCGAAAAAACTAAATTGAAGATCTCCCGGCGTGATGTCGTGAATGAGTTTCGCTAAAATAGCGCGAAAAGGCTCAAGAAGTTCTTGGGAGTGAAGGGCTTGCCTTTTGAGTTGATTGGAGACGGCCTCGACGACCTTGGGGTGGCGATGCCCGACGTTGAAAATTCCATATCCACCCAAGAGATCCAGATAATGCCTTCCCTTGATATCGGTAAAACCGTTGGCGCTGTCGGCCCACTCAACTGAAATATACTCGGTCGAGACCGATTTGCGGTATTCGAGGATGCCGGGGTTGACGTGGCTGGAGTAATAATTGGCGGTGGCGTCGGTGACCCAGTTTCTTTCTTCTTCCGTCAGCTCGTGCTTACCCACCAGATCAAGAGTTTTTTGCGTCTCCTTGAGAATGTCTTGCGCGTTGCGTTTCATAAATTTTCCTTAAACGGGTTCTGTGCGAGTCTCGACGAAATTAAAGCTTTTTAAGCCCTTGAGCTCTTTAAAAATCAAGCCCGGACTGAGCGCCTTTTCGGGAGAAGCGACTCCGCTGGACATGAGCGTATTGCCTTCAATCATCATTAAAGCCGCAAGGGCCGCGGGAATTCCCACACCCAAGGTTCCCGCCGAAATCCGGCCGTTTCCGGTCATTTCACAGTCGAGAATTCTTTCCAGTCGCCGTCCTTTGCTCGTCCCCGACGCTTTCACCCTTAAAATTTCGAAATCCCGACCGGGGGAGGGAGAGAGATTTGTCGTGTTTTGTTGGGCCATCGCGGCCAAAAATGATTTTGGGGAAATCGCTTGTCCGTTTAGACGAACCGGCTTGTCGCTTGAAAAGCCCGCAGCTTCCAATATTTCTAATTGGGTTTTGAGAGCGGGGGGATATCCGATTTTGAAAAAGAGATTTTTAACTTTTTTGGACTTTAGAAAATTTGGGAGGGTCGCCGTTTCAGAGTGAATGACCGTGCCCACGCGCATGCGCCCGATGGGTTTTTTAAAATCAATTTCTTCGGCGAGAGAATGAGCGGGAACATTGACGAATTTCCCGTTTAAGAGAATCGGGGCTCTTTGCCGATGCTCGTCCAAGAGCGTCTTGATTGAAAAAGGGACGATGAGCTTGTTTTCGTCGAGGGCGGGGTCAAAACTAGCGTCATAAATTCCCAAGGTGTCGATGGAATCGAAGTCTTTCGCGAGATGGGCTGTCATCAAGTTGGAAAGTCCCGGGGCGGAACCCATTCCCAAAATCGCCAGGCGTTTTTTGCGCTTGAATTCCCTGCTTCTTTCCAATTGCCTGAGGGTCATGTGATAAAGCCCGCCCAAATCGATATAGTGGGCGTTCAAGTCAAGGCTTAAATCCATGGCGTTGAGATTGAGTTCATACCAAGAAGAGTTGAGGATGCAATCAACCCCCGCAAGCGCTGATCTTGCGGATTTCAAGTTTAAGAGGTCGAGTTGAACGGGCTTAATTTTCTTTGATTGGGGAATGGCGCGAAGAATGGGCGGAGCTTTTTTTAAATTGATATCGGCGGCTAAAATGGATGCGACCTTGGGATTTTGGGCTAGATAATAAAGCGCCCCTTCGGCCATCGCTCCAAAGCCGCCTAAGACCGCGATCTTCATCAGGAAAAACGCTCCAAAACCGATTCCAAAATGTCGAGGCCTGCTGTTAAGTCTTTGCTCTCAATGGTCAGCGGCATCAGCGTCCGTAAAACGTTGTCGAATATTCCGGCTTTGATGATGAGCAATCCCTTTTTCTCGCATTCCGCGATGATCTTTTTGACTTTATCCGCCGGAAGCGGGGCCTTGGTTTTTTTGTCGAGGACCAGTTCCAATGCGCGCATGGCGCCAAGCCCTCGGGACTCGCCGACGGCGCTAAATTTCTTCTCAAGGGCGTCAAAACGGGTCTTAACGGTTTTGGCGATGCTCTCGGCTTTTTTGAGGAGCTCTTCTTTTTCAAAAATTTCAAAAACCGCTTGGGCCGCGGCGCAGGAAAGCGGATTTCCGCCATAGGTGCCTCCAACAGCTCCGGCAGGGGGCGCATCCATGATTTCAGCTCGCCCGATGACGGCGGAGAGGGGCATACCGGCGGCTAGGGATTTGCCGGTGACCAATAAATCCGGCAAAACGCCCTCGTGTTCAAAAGCCCAGAATTTTCCGGTTCGTCCGAACCCGCTTTGAACCTCATCAACGATCAAAATAATTCCGTGGGCGTCGCAAAGTTCTCTCAGGCCTTTGAGAAAGCCGGGGGTGGGGACGATGAAGCCGCCTTCGCCTTGAACCGGTTCGACGATCAGGGCGGCCGTTTGATCGGGAGAAATTTCCGAGCGCCAAAGCCGCTTTAATTCTTCCAGACAATACTCGGTCAAGCGCTCCGGGCTCACGCCTACCGGTGCGCGATAAGAATAGGGAAAAGGCGCGCGGTAAATTTCCGGAGCAAAGGGGCCGAAACCGGATTTTAAAACTTTCTCGCGCCCATTGAGGGTAAGACATAAAAGCGTGCGCCCATGGAATGCATAGCCGAAAGAAACAATCGCGCTTCTTCCGGTAAAAAAACGGGCGAGCTTGACGGCGTTTTCAACGGCTTCCGCCCCGCTGTTAAAAAGAGCGGCCTTTTGGGGTAGGGAACTGGGAATTGTTCGGCAGAGCTTTTCGCAGACCGAAGCGTAGGCGGGGTAGCTTGCGACATGAAAAGAGCTGTGAGTCAGCCTTGCCGCTTGTTTCTGAAGGGCTGAGACGATCTTGGGGTGGCAATGTCCGACGTTGAGCGCCCCGATTCCTCCGGCAAAATCAATATATTTTTTTCCGTCGACGTCCCAGATCGTTGAGTTTTCAGCGCGGTCAACGACAATCGAGCTGTAGGCGGCGACGCTGCTTGAGACAAATTCAGACCTTTGCTTAAGCGCCGCATTCCCCAAGGGGCCGGATTTCGTTGTCAAGCGACTCTCCACGTCGCCAATATACTAGTTTCCCTAGAGCTCTGTCCAATAAAAGCGGCTTCCTTCTGTCTAAAAGGCCCAGGGGCGTTCTGGGCGCAAAGGCCCTCGCCATTGACGCAAAACCATGGTTTAATGTGAAAGATATGACGAACAGACATCGTCTTGTGGCGCTTTTTCTGGTTTCGCTTTCGTGGTCCTCTTCGGTTTTGGCGCGGTCAAGGCCGGAGGCCGAGCGTCCGCGTTGCGTTTTGGGGAAGGCTGGTCTCGGTGGGATTTCCCGGCGAAAGCCGGAATCCGACCGAGCGTAGGCGAGGAAGTGCCGCTTCCAAGTTTGTTGAAGAGCGGCCAGAAGATCGCTACTCTGGACTCCGACTTTCGTCGGGGTGACGTGAGTAGTTACATTTTATCCTTGAAAAATAATGACAGGTTGACCAGCAAGATCATGGTGGGAACTTCGATGAGGGGGCCGATGACGGCCGCAAAGGCTTGGCTGGAACCCACGCCAAAGACAGCGACGGCCACCGCGATGGCGAGCTCGAAATTATTGCTGGCCGAGGTAAAAGACAAGGTCGCCGTCTTTTCATAACTCGCGCCCGCCCGGCGGCTAAGCCAAAAGCTCGCTAAAAACATCGCCACGAAGTAGATGAGGAGGGGAACGGCGATGCGAAAAACATCAAAGGGGATCGTCACGATCGTCCGGCCTTTGAGGCTGAACATGACGACGATCGTGAATAAGAGGAAAATTAAGGTCAGCGGGCTGATGCGCGGGATGAAACGAGCGTGATACCAGTCTTTGCCCCTGGCCTTAACTAAAAACAGGCGCGTAAGCATGCCCGCGACAAAAGGAATTCCAAGGTAGAGAAAGACTGTTTTTGCGATTTGGCCCATTCCTATTTGGATGCTTGTTCCCGGCAGCCCCAAAAGCGGAGGGAGTACGGAAATAAAAACGTAGGCATAGGCGCTGAAAAAGAGAACCTGAAAAATGCTGTTGAACGCCACCAGTCCTGCGGCGTATTCGGCGTCTCCGCCGGCCAGATCGTTCCAAACGATAACCATCGCGATACAACGCGCAAGGCCGATCAAAATCAGGCCGGTCATATAACCCGGATAATGGCGCAAAAACAAAACGGCGAGTGCGAACATTAACAGCGGCCCGATGACCCAATTGAGGAGTAGAGAAAGCCCGAGTATTTTCTTGTCCCGGAAAACGTCTCCCAGTTCCTCATAACGTACCTTGGCCAGCGGCGGATACATCATGAGAATGAGGCCGATGGCGATGGGAATATTGGTCGTTCCTCTTTGGAATCGTCCGATGAAGGTCGCCGTTCCAGGGAAGAAATATCCCCGTCCCACTCCCAGCGCCATCGCGGCGAAAATCCACGCCGTGAGGTAGCGGTCCAGAAATGAAAGGCGCTTGGCTTGCGTGCCGCTGGGATTATTCATCAGGAGAGCTCCTTAATCAAATTCTCAATGCGCCGCCGGATTTCGTCGCGAATCTCGCGAAATTCATCCGGGGGCAAATTCTTTGGGTCGGGAAGATTCCAGTCCAGGCGTTTTTTTGCCGGAAGGGCGGGACAGGCGTCGCCGCAACCCATGGTGATGAGAGTGTCCCATGAAACGCTCGGCAGTTCCGCGAGGCTTTTGGAGGATTGCGAAGAAATGTCGATTCCCGTCTCCTTCATCATTTCTATCGCGGCTTCGCTGATTTTTCCGGATGCGCGGGACCCGGCGCTAAAAGCCTCAATAATGTCTTTTCCCAAGGCGCGCGCAAAACCCTCGGCTATCTGGCTTCGGCAGGAGTTTTCCACGCAGACAAACAAAACTTTCTTTTTCATCGGCACGCCGCATTATGTTATAATTTTTCGTAGCTCCCTGACTCGACGGTCTATTAAGCCTTCATGATTGACTCGACCCATATTCTCAAGCGGCGCACTCTCGCCATTATCTCTCACCCTGATGCGGGAAAAACCACGCTGACGGAAAAATTATTGCTTTACGGCGGCGCGGTTCAACTCGCGGGTTCGGTGACGGCCAGAAGAAAAGAGCAGGCTACGACCTCCGACTGGATGGAGCTGGAAAAAAAACGCGGCATCTCGGTCAACTCAACAGTTCTTCAATTTGAGTACGGCGGTTTTCACATCAATTTGCTCGACACGCCGGGCCACAAGGACTTTTCCGAGGACACTTACCGCGTATTGACGGCGGTCGACGCCGTCATCATGGTTTTGGACGCCGCCAAGGGAATTGAAAGCCAGACGTTGAAACTCTTTGAGATTTGCCGTCTGCGTCAGATTCCAATTTTCACTTTTATCAATAAGCTCGATCGCCCGACCATGGAGCCTTTGGCTTTGCTTGACCAGATTGATCGCTCGCTTCAGCTTCATCCGGTTCCGATGAATTGGCCGCTGGGAACTGGAGACCTTTTCCGGGGAATTTTTGATCGCAGGTCCAAGCGCATTCATCTCTTTGAGCGCGGGGCCCATGGCGCTTTCCGGGCGCCCGTGACCGCCCTGGACGCTTCCAAGGCCGCGTTTTCAAATCATCTCGACGCCGATACGGCGCGCACGGTCGAGGAGGAACTCGCTTTGCTTGAGGGAGTGGGGGAAGCCTTTGACCCTTCCTCTGTCAGGGCGGGTGACATGACTCCGGTTTTTTTCGGAAGCGCGATGAATAATTTCGGCATTCAACTTCTTCTGGACGGTTTTCTTGAGCTGTCCTTGCCGCCGCGTTCCCAGCCGACCGCCTCCGGATCAATCGCGCCGGAAGACCCGCGTTTTTCAGGATTTGTTTTTAAGATTCAATCCAACATGGATCCTCGCCATCGCGATCAGATGGCCTTTGTCCGCGTCTGTTCCGGACGTTTTGAGCGCAATATGCGCGTCATTCACACCCGAACCGGTCAAAGCATTCGTCTGGCCAGTTCCCACAAGGCGCTTGGGCGCGAACGTGAAACCATTGATGAGGCCTACGCCGGCGACGTCATCGGCATCGTCGGGCACGCTCAGTTTAGAATCGGGGACACCTTGACCGAGGATTCCAGCATTCAGTTCCAGCCGCTGCCGCGCTTTGCGCCCGAGCATTTCGCCTTTCTCCACGCCGTAAGCTCCGCTGATTTTAAGCGTTTCCGCTCCGGCCTTGAGCATTTACTCCAAGAGGGCGTGGTGCAATCGTTGGAACTTTTGAATTCTTCCTCACGGGCGCCTCTTCTGGGCGCGGTCGGCCCTTTACAGTTTGATGTTTTGCGCTTTCGCCTTGAGTCGGAATACGGCGCGGCCTCAAAATTGGAAGCCGCTTCGTGGCGGGTTATTCGTTGGATGGATGAGGCCACAGCCGGCATGATGAACGAAGGGGACCTTCCTTTCGGCGCGCGATTGGCCAAGGATGCGGATGGACGCAAGGTCGTTCTTTTTGTCCAGGAGTGGGACTCTCAATACTTCGCCGAACATCACCCCAAGACGGCTCTTTTCCGGCAGCCGCCCGGCGCAGATGAGCGCTTTCTTTCTCGTTGAAGAGGCTGTCGTTCAAGGTTTTCTCTAAATTTGTGTTTTGAGGGAGCATTTGATAAAATAATGTCCAGAGTGTTACAATTTTCACTCTCAGTTTAATGGCAGACAACAAAGAGGTTTCTTGGTTTCTAGCTTTAAGCGGAGGAGTGGAATTAGCCGTTTCGGTTCTAGGTTTATCCTGGCTGGGCTGGTGGGCGGATAAGAAGCTCAATTCCTATCCGTGGTTTTTAGTGTGTGGAGCCTTGTTGGGAACGACAGTCGGCATCTATGGAATTATTCGATCTTCAAACAAAAAAAATGTTCCTTAGCCCCTTTCGTTTAATAGCTAATTTTAATGATGGGGCAATGCCGTCTTTATGATTCATTGGAAAAGGCATAGGAACTCTTTGGCGGCTTTGATTGTCGCGTTTGTTGCCATGCTTATTATTTCTTTCCTGTGGAAGAAACAAGAGATTTGCGTTCATGCGGCGGTGGGGCTTTTGGTCGCGTGGGTTTTGTCGAGCGCGAGTTTGTTTGTTCTGGATTCGGCCTGCGTTCCTTGCTCGCGTAGCGAGAGCGTGCCGAAGCATCTCCAGGAAAGACGTTATGATTCGGCCTCATCCTCAATGAGCGCCTTCTTTAAGGTTTGGCTGGGCGGTATTTTTGCAAGAGTTCTTTGCTTGGGAGTTCTAATGGCTTTCGCTTGGACTTGGCCCGCGTCTTCGCAAGCGGCTCTTCTTCTTTCCTATTGTTTTGGCGTATTCGCTTTTCTTCTCATTGAATCCCGTGATATCCTTTCAAAGGCTTGCGCGCGATGAATTTTGAACCCATCCTTAAACATCACCTGCTCAATCATTCCCTTATTCCTTTCTATATCCACGGCGTAGATTTTGGCCTCACTCACTATCTGTTGATGATATGGATCGTCTCGGCCATCACGGTGGCGGTCTCAATTGGGGCGGCCCGGGCGGAAGGCGGAGCCGGAATTTTGCTTCGCTCTGGAATGGAATCCATCATCCTTTATATTCGGGATGAGATGATGCGCCCTATTTTTCACGATGAGACTGATTATTATTTGCCGTACTTCTTGACTCTGTTTTTCTTTATCTTGATCTCTAATTTTGCCGGCATGGTCCCTGAGGCTCCCGCAGTCATGGGAAACATCTCGGTGACCTTGGCTCTTGCTCTTTGCACTTTCATTTTAATCCAATTTGCCGGGATCAGGACGCAGGGCTTGATTTCTTATTTAAAGCATATCGTTCCCGGCGGCACGCCGTGGTGGCTGGTTCCGCTTCTTTTTGTCATCGAAATTTTCGGCCTTTGCGCGAAATGCATTGCTCTCTGCATTCGTCTTTTCGCCAATATCGTAGCCGGCCACATGGTGGCCTTGGCGTGCCTTTCCTTGATTTTTATTTTCGCGCAAATGAATCACTATGTGGGGTTTATTTCCGCTCCCTTTGCGGTAGGGCTGACCTTGTTTTCGAGTTTGCTGGACCTTCTTGTCGCGGCGCTTCAGGCTTATATTTTTACGATTTTGACCGCTCTCTTTGTGGGTTTTGCCGTCCATCCCCACTAAGAAAGCGAGGTTGCAACGACGGTCCTTTGAGACGCGTCGAGATGTCGTTGAGGAGGCGTTCATGGTTGGAATAGGATTAGGTTACATCGGCGCGGGTTTGTGCGCCGGACTTTGCGTTCTCGGAGCGGCGTTGGGTATTGGAAAATTGGCGGGCGCAGCTCTCGAAGGAGTTGCGCGGCAGCCGGAAGCCGCCGGCTCCATTCAAACGTTGATGATTATTACCGCGGCCATGTGCGAAGGTATGGGATTATTGGCCCTGGTCATCGCGTTCTTGGCCGTTTCAACGCTTAATAAAGGGATTTCGAGCGCGGGAAATTCTTCTCCCGCGCCGGTTGCGACATCCCACTAAGGCGAATAGATTTCCGCCCCCCGCAGGAACTAGTTCCTGCGGGGGACGGAAGATAAGGAGAATTGAGGGCATGGATCGATTGCTGAACCCCGAACCGGGGCTGATTGTTTGGACGATTGTCACATTTTTGTTTTTAGTCTATATTCTTAAAAAATTTGCGTGGGGGCCTCTGA
>JAJZCM010000060.1:0-7841 GCA_021846045.1 bacterium
AAAAAACAAATTCTTCAAGTCACCATTAACAACGCCAATGAAGAGGAAGCGCTGATGAATCTCCGTGAAAATCTCGAAGCTCACCCCGGGCCGTCCAAGGTTTTTTTGGAAATCAAAGGCTCCGGTGGAATTTTAGAGTTGGATTATCGCGTCAATATCGACCAAAATTTGTTAGAATCCATCGAAGCCCTTTTTGGCAAATCTTCATGGCAGATCAAAAGCGAATCCTAATTGCTGATGACGACCCGGAACTTTTGGAGTTATTAAAGACCGCGCTCGGCTACCAAAACTACGCGATTTCCTCCGCCGGCGATGGGCGGCAAGCCCTTCAAATGGCCCTCTCCAATCAATTCGACCTCGTAATTTTGGACGTCATGATGCCCTACATCGACGGCTATCATGTTGCCCACGAAATTTCCGACAAATTAGGAGAAAAATGCCCTCCCATTCTCATCATGAGCAGCCGCGACGTTCAAAAAGAAAAAGGAATCGCCTTGATGAGCGGAGCGGAAGCCATTTTGCAAAAACCCTTTGAAATCGCGGCCTTCCAAACAAAAGTCGCTGAAATTTTAAAACGGCCTCAAGCGTAATGAAAGCGGCGATTCTTTCGGCTCTCGTTCTAGCCGTTCCGCTGACTCAAGCCCAAGCCTCTTCAACCTCGTCTTCCGCCCCAGCGACGGCAACTTCTCCCCAAATAATTCCCATCAAGCCGAAGTCTCAACCTGAACAAGACGCGCTCGGTCTCATTCCCACGCCCACAGGGCTCATTGAACCGGACACCATGATCATCGACGCCAATACAGCGGCCACCCTTGACCCGGGAACTTTCGCGACTCAAACGCGATTTTATTCAGGCGGCGGCATTCTGCAATACGTTTCTCTCGGAGTTTTCAACGGCCTCAACGTTGGGGCCTCGATGTCGGCCGACGGGCTGGTGGGAACCACATCCCCTGTCGGGGTCAGAACGCCTCAGGCCCAGGTTAAATACCGCTTCTTTGACGGCAACCGCTATGTGCCGGCTCTGGCCGTCGGCTATGATGGCCAAGGTTATGACTACAACCGGCTGACCCACAAATACAATGATCCCGGGCGCGGCTTCTATCTAGTTGGAACTCAGGAACTTTTCATTCCTGGGCTGGTCTTTTCCCCCGAGGTCAACGCCTCGGGAACTAATCCCAGCGCCATTTACGGAGCATTACCCATAACCTATACCATTGAAAATAAAGCTGAGCTCATGGCTGAATGGGACAACATCCATAATTTTTCCAACAGCCGGGTCAACCTCGGCGTCCGCTTCTACGTCACGAATCATTTAGACCTCGACATAGCGGTTAGAAGAGCCAATCAAAGCGGATATTATTCCGACGGCTCCTCGAGAGGCCCCGAAAGAATCATCCAGCTGCGTTATGTCGGAAATTTTTAAACCTCCTGAAAATAGTCCCAAAAAAAAACGTAAAATAACAACATGGAGGTAGTCCGATGACCACAATGACGATTCCAGCTCAAAATAAAGATTCCCGCGCGCATTTTACCCAACTCACCCCCGGAAAACTGATGGGCCTTAGGCGCATCACCGATGAAAAGCATCGTTTCAAAGTTTTGGCTTTAGACCAATCCAATTCCTTCAGAAAAGCCTTGAAAGCCCTGCACGCCAAAGAGGGTCTTGCCCATGACCCGGACTACGCTGAAATCAGGGATATCAAACTCAAAATGGTCGAGACCTTAAGCCCCTTGGCTACCGCGGTTCTCTTGGACGTCAATTATGCCGCCAGGCAAGCGGTGAGTTCATTGACTCTTCCCAAGCATGTCGGCCTCATCGTGCGACTTGAGGCCTCTAAAGATCCCGGAACTAAATCGGAATACGAGCCCGGATGGTCGGTTGAGAAAATAAAGAAAATGGGCGGCGACGCGGTTAAGCTTTTGGTTTACATCGACACCGAAGACGCGGAAAACGTTAAAGCTCAAATGAGTTTCGTCAAGGAAGTCTCTCTTGCCTGCGCAAAAAACGACATTCTCTTGATGACTGAGGAACTGTCTTTCCCTCGGAAAGGAGAAGAGAAAACATCGCCGTCCTTTAAGGCGCGAAAAGTGAAAAACATCCTGGAAGCGGCCAAACTCATCGGGCCCCACACCGATATTCTCAAATTAGAATTTCCCGGCTTTATCCAAGAAGATTCCGCTTCCCAGATGGAAGACAATCTCCATCGCCTTAATGAAACGGCGATTCGCCCTTGGGTTCTTTTGTCCGCCGGTGAAAAATTCGACCTTTTCGCGAAACAAGCGGAAATGGCCATGGCCTCCGGCTCTTCCGGATACATGGCTGGACGCGCCATCTTTAATGAATCCTTCGACAACTCAAAGAACCAGGACGCTTTTCTTAAATCCACCGGCATCGAGAGAATGAAAAAGCTCAACGCCCTCATTGAAAAAAGCGCCTGCGGCTGGATGGAAAGATATCAAATCACCGCCCAGGATTTGGCCTCCTCCGTCAATCCACAATGGTATTTAGACTCAAAGTCAAAAACTTCCGCCTCGTCCAATTCATCGGGCTCCGGAGATTATTAAAATGTCTAAGCGAATTGGACTTTTGACCGGAGGCGGGGATTGTCCAGGGCTTAACCCCGCAATACGGGGGGCCGTCATCCAAGCGATGGAATTGGGCTACGAATGCTGGGGACTGGAAGAAGGTTGGAAAGGCCTCATTGAAGGAAACGCGCGAAAGCTGGCGCTTGAGGACGTTGAAGGCATCGTGGGCCAGGGCGGGACCATTCTCGGCACCTCCCGGACCAACCCCTTCAAAAAAGAAAAAGGCGTTGAAAAGGCTCTCGCGAGCATGAAATCTCTCAATCTCTATTCCTTGATCGCGATGGGCGGAGAAGACACCTTAGGAGTCGCCCAAAGACTTTATGCCGAGCATCAAGTCAAAGTCGTCGGCGTTCCCAAAACGATGGACAACGATCTTTCAGCGACCGACTACACCTTCGGCTTTGATACCGCGACCTCCGTCGCCGTTGATGCCGCAGAAAGGCTCATCGACACCGGAAAAAGCCACCGCCGCGTCATGGTCCTCGAAGTGATGGGGCGGGAAGCCGGATGGGTCGCCTTATTTACGGGAATCGCTTCGGGCGCCGATTACATCGCCATTCCCGAAAAGCCCTTTGACGAAGCGGAAATGATTGAACAAATCAAGACCGCCTACGCGCGCAAAAAACATGCCTTGGTCGTCGTCTCCGAAGCTTTGAAATTTTCAAAACCAGCCTCCAACGGGGCCGCGGTTCCGGACAAAGACGATTTCGGCCATACGCTTCTTAAAGCTCAGGGAACCGGAGACACTTTGGCCGAAATGATCGAAAAAGGGACTGGAATCGAAACCCGCGCCTCCGTCATTGGGCACATCCAGCGCGGCGGCAAGCCGACCCTTTTTGACCGCATACTGGCCACTCGCGTCGGGGTAAAAGCCGCTCAGATGACCCACGCGGGGCAATTCGGCCGCATGGCCGCAATGAAGGGATCTGAAATTACTGATGCGTCTCTCAAAGAGGCCGCCGGAACCCTTAAAAAAGTTTCCGCAGACTGGATTTATATGGCGCAAACTTTGTCCATGAAAAGAGAGATTGTTTCTCGATGACAGAAGAAATCTCTCCCAAATACCAGCGCAAAACGATTGTCGTTAAGCGTTCTCTGCAATTTAAGTACGTCGCCTTGATCTTTGTCACTTCCTTGGTGGCGGCCCTTTTAGCCGATTTTGACGTTTATTACACCGTGGCCAAGCTGGCCTTGAAGGAAAATCCGGCGCTGGTGACTTCCATTTCGCACCTCTACGTAATTTTCGGAGTTAAGATGTTTCTCTACCTATTTTTAATCATCTTGACGGGAGTCTATATTTCCCACCGCTTCGCGGGTCCGGTGCACCGATTTGAAAAAAGCTCTCAGATCGCGGCCTCGGGAGATTTAACGCATCGAGTGGCGCTCAGGACCGGAGATGAGCTTCATGAACTTCAGGAAGAATTTAACGCAATGATGTCGAGCATTCAGAGTCTCATCCAAAAAGACCGCAATCTCGCGCAGAGATTATCCGAGAAACTTGACGCGCTTGGAAAAAGAATCGAAAATTTAAACCCTCCCCTTGAAATCAAAGAGGACATGGACGCAATCAAAATCGAATTAAAACATCTGACCCAGTCTTTTAAAATTTAAATGCGCGTCCTTTCCAGAACCGAACTCTTTTTAAGAACTCTTTTGCTTATTTGCGGCATTCTTTCAGTCTCAAGGGTTCTCGCAGCCGAAGATAAGATTGATCCATCCATGGTCGGACGGCCTTCGGTTTTTCTAACTCAGCCGGGAGATTTTTCAGATAACGGGGAAGACGCGGCGGGCTCCTCGGGCTCCGGAGGCGGGGTTCTTGGAAGGACATTGACGCTCAAGGACGCTGAAAGATTGGCGCTTCTCAACGATGCGACGGTATTATCGGCTGAACAAGACAAAATCGTCGCGGCGGAAAGAGTCAGGGAAGCGGGTTATTTGTTTTTGCCGGAAGTCGGAGTGCAAGCGAGCGCGACCAAATATAACGCTCTCTATCCGTTCGCGCTTCCCGCCGCAGGAAACGCGCTTTTGTTTCCCCAATACACGCCGGGATTCGGGAACAATTTAAACACAATCATGTTTGGCGGAGCCTACATGAACATGAATCTCTACGAAGGCGGTAGGGGAGTCAACACCTACAAATTGGCTCAAGCCGCGCAGAAGCAAGCCGACAGCCGCTATAAGGCGGCAAGAATGAACGCTATTCTCGCGGTCAAGCGCTCTTTTTACCATCTCCTAATGACTCAAAATGAAAAAAAACTAGATCAGGATTATCTCTCCAAGGTCAAAACCCTTCTTCAAAACAGGAATTTGGATTTATGGGGAAGACTGGAAGCTCAAACGCAATTAGCTCAAGCCGAAGCTCAATACGCCAAAATCTCCCATACGCTAAGACTTGAACGCCTCAAATTTCTCAAAAGCCTCAACCTTGAGCTGGACACGCCCTTTAAAATCGTAGGGGAGATTAAAACGCGCCCTGTAACCGTTGATATTGAAAAAGCCGTTTTGTGGTCATTGGAACTGCGTCCCGAGCTTCAGTCCGAAACCTATAAAGCTCAAATGGACGCCATCTCCGTCAGCCTAGCTCAATCGCGCCGAACTCCGACGGTTTTTATTTCTGGAGACTACGATCTGATGACGCAAAACTTTCCCGTTGATAAAAACAACTGGGACGCAACCCTGGGAATGAAACTTCCCTTTGCCTACGACTACTGGAGCGAACTGACAAAAAAACGCGCGGAGCAAAGGCAAGGAGACATCAGCCGCGCGGAACTTCAGGATCAGGTGCGCCTTGAAGTTCGGGAGGCTTTTTCCGACTTGATGTATTGGCAAAAGCAATATCCTATTCTTAACAATGAATATGAAAAAATGGAAAGCCTTTACGACCGGGCTTCGAAAAACCCCGGGAAAACCCTTCTTAAAATCCGGGCCCTTTCGTCCCTCTTAGGCATTCAAACCGCCTATTTAAAAGCCGTCACGCAGCACCTCTTGGCCAAAGCCAGACTTGAGCGGGCGGTAGGCCGAGAGATTGTGCAGTGAAATTTTGGCTATTTTTCACGCTTTGTTTACCGCTCCATGTTCATGCGGCAATGGACATTTCGGCCAACGCCGTTTTACGCGATCATTTATGGGAGGATTTATCCGCCAAGCCCAAGGACCAGCGTCCCACCGTCGGTCTAGTCCTTTCCGCCGGCGGAACCAGGGCTTCCGCGCATATCGGAGTCATCTCGGTTTTAACGGAGTCTGGATTTCCAATAGACATCGTGGCCGGAACCTCGATGGGGGCCATCATCGGCTCTCTTTATGCCGACGGGAAAGCCCCCGACGAGTTAAGAAAGTTGTCTCTTAAGATGGGGGCCGCGACCGGGTCCAATTTCGGCCCCTGGACGCTGCTGGAATATCTCTTCTCGCAAAAACTATTCTCCTCAAAAAAAATGGAGAAGTTCATCAAGAAAGAACTGAAAGACAAGCGCTTTGAGCAGCTTAAGAAACCTTTCGCCTGCGTCGCAATGGACATTAATTCGGGAGAGGCCATTATTTTCCGCGAGGGACGAGTCGCCCCGGCGGTCAGGGCCTCAATGAATCTACCGGGCATTTTTAAACCCGTTGAATATCGGCACCGATATCTCGTCGATGGGGCCATCGTTGATTATGTGCCGGTTGACGCCGCCAGGCTTTTAGGCGCCAAATGGATTTTAGCCAGCGTCACTGAAAACGATTTCACGCGCGCCAAACCCACCAATGTTCTTTCCAGCATGCAGCAAGTCATCGACATCAGGGGAGCGATGATTCTCGACGCGCAAAAGAAAGCTGCGGATTTTCTGATTGAGCCCACCGTAGGAAATGTGCCATCGGCTGGCGGAACTGCTCTCTATATGACCCCGACCCCCTGGATTATCGATCAAGGGGAACTTGAAGCCAACCGCCTGTTGCATAAAGCGGAGGAGTCCTATATTCTTTTTTCCATGCCGGCCATCGCCAAGGACTTAGGACTCGTAACGAAATAAATGAAAAGAATATTGTTGGCCCTTGTTCTCTTGGGCCCCTCGTCTTCTCTTCAAGCCTCTTGGAACATTTTCTCATCCCACAAGGATCCCTTAGCAAAGGAAAAAGAATTATTTCAGGAAGGCAGGTACAAAGAGGTCATCAAGAATCTGAACCATGGCCAGCTCCAATACTACCATGGAAAAAACCTCGCACAAGCTTATTTTTATGTAGGACAAAGTTACGAGTATACCAACCATCTTGGACGAGCTCTCGGCTTTTACGAGTTGGGAGCCAAGCTTTTTCCCAACGACTTGCGCCTCGCTGCGGCCTTGGCTCTTTTACTTCACCGGTCCGGGCTTGAAACCAACGCCGAACCGTTGTTCAAAAAGATACTTCGCGCCCATCCCAACAATGCCGAAGCGCATCTGGGGCTTGCGGAAATCTACGCTAATCTTGGATTTCTAAACAGGAGCGTCCATCATTACCAGAAAACCCTTCAATCGGTTCCGGAAAACGCGGATATCTGGCGCCATTACGCCGAAGTCCTGATGAAGCTGAGAAAATTTTTGGAGGCGGAAAACGCGGCGCAAAAATCCCTTTCTCTTAACCCTGACCCAAAGACGGAAATGGACATCGCCTTTATCCAACGCTATGAAGGAAACTGGGCCAAGGCCATTTCACTTCTCGATTCGCCAAGCATCGACAGTCAATATGGAATCAAAGCGGAACGCCTCAAGGGGCTTTGGCTTTTGGAGGACAAGCAAGTTTCAAAAGCGGTTTTAACGGCAAAAAACGTCCAAAAAATTTCCCCCCATGACCCCATCGCTTATTGGATATTGGCCCAAGCCGCCTTGAGCCGCGGACAAATATCAAAAGCAAAAAATGAGCTTGGCCTCATCCGCAACTCGGAAAAGCGCTCTTTCGTTTATAAAGCCGCCCAAGCCTTGACTAAATCTCTCCCCTGATCTTAAAGACTCCTCCCAAGGCTAGGCCCTTTGCCGTGGACCATCTAGGACTTTGGACCCATGTATATTTTATGGGCGCGGCGTACAATAAAGGTCATGGCGCGCAAGAATGCGATCGTGACGGCGTTATTTCTGGCGTTCTCCGCGTCTTCGAGAATTCGAGCGCAAGAATTAAATTGGGATCGGGATGTCAATCTCAAGGCGATGATGGCGGGGTTGAGTAAAAAATCTCCCTCCGTTAAAGCGACATTGGTAAGCGATAGGTCAGGCGATCAGGGAGTTCTTTCCCCAACCCTGGCGGCTTCG
>JAJZCM010000060.1:7941-10250 GCA_021846045.1 bacterium
GGCGGCTTCGGTGTGTTCGGGGCCGCCCTGGCCTAACGAATTCTTGACGCATTGGGCTGAGGCTCTTGATACCGCTCGCGGCGCTTTAGACAATTTGGCGAATTTATTAGCCTCGGTCCCTTTTTCCGAGCCTATTTCCTTGAACGCTTCCGTCGTTTCGTTAAGGAGCGAGTCTTCCGGGAATCAATATGGCGGATTATCTCTTCCATTTCCAGGTCTTTCACGTAGCGATATGGTTGGAATATTGAACGGCCGTGGGCCGCAAAACGCTCCGACATCGCCCTGGGGAGCGACGGATGCGAATCAGTCGAACGCGGGAAGCCGGACACGAAACCTTCCCCATCCTCAATGCCGCGACGATCAAACAAGCTGCGTGATTGGACTCGCCCCGACATCCAACGAGCCGGAAAATCAAGTCGCGGAATTTATCGATCCGCGTTCTCTTTCCCAAACCTTGATTGAATCCATTCAAGAAGCGAGACATAATGCCGAGCAAGCGCTTCAAAACGTCGAAGCCCTAAGTCCATGAAAAAAATCGCGCCGCTCTTTTTTATCCTTTGCCTAGTCCTTGGCCTCGGGATTTTTATTTGGACGATGCGCCGCCAGGCAAAGCCGCCCCCCAGCGTCGCGTTCAAACATCCGAGCGTTTCTGCGCAAAAGGGGCCGCTGAAATTGACCCTGACCCTTTACTCCGATACGGTTCCGAGAAACGGCCCGCTTTGGTTTCGCCTGAGCGTGACTAATGTCGGCAAAAAACCATTTAACATCAATGATCCAATATTCGCCCCATATTTTTTAGACGATGGCAAAAATTTCATTGATTACCTCGGCACTGCGGAACAAGAAGGATTTTATATTGTCGTTCTTGATAAAGATGGGAAGAGGGTTCGATCGTCCTATAGAGGGATCGGCCTCATTATAGACATTGATCCCTGTTTGGGGCCCTATGAGGGTAGCTGGCCATGGTATAAGCTCAAGGAATCTTGGAAGATCAGTGGAGCCGATCAATTTGCGAAGAGGGAAGCGGACGAAAAGAAATTCAAATCGCTTTGGAACCAGGTGGTCAATCCTGGGGAGTCCATTGAAACGATTGCTTGGTCCTATCACGGCCTTTGCGATGGTCAGCGTATGCGTCCCCCGACGCCTCCCGGGCGTTTTGCGGAATACTATAAACTCGATTTAAAGAAGCCTGGCGACTATAAAATCTATGCTGGGCTCAACCATGTTCCGACAAAAAAAGAGATAGAAGAAGAAAATAAAGAGACTCAGATAGCCAAGGAATCTTATCGAGAACATGGATGGAAATATGATTTAGGCCAGACAAAGCGTATTCAAACTCCCACCGATGCGATCATCCGGACCCCCGCAATTACATTTGAGGTCTTGCCGTGAAAAGGTTTTACATTGTCTGCTTCTTCTTATTATTCGCTTATCCTTGCGGCGCTCTTTCATTTCATGCGCCCCGAACAGCTCATGAAAAGAAAGAGTTTGATCGAGTTCAAAATGATCTAATCACCATTAAAAATATAAATGCTGAACTGGGAAACAAAAGTTTAGACGAAACGAAAATTGAGAAAGACAAAATCCGGCGCCAGGTGTTTGAGGAAGACGCGATCAAGGCAGTTATCGCGGCTTATGGCATTAAGCCAAAACATGAAACAGGAGCGCTTTATCTTGGGACGCTCTCGGGCACAAAGGCTGTTCGGTGGGACCCTATTTTAAGCGAGCGGCAAAATCGCGACGCTAAAAACGCGGCGGGGGAAACGGTCCATCTCCATCACCCTCCAAGTTCCGCTCTTACCTGGTCGAATGGTCAAATCACCGTGTCTCAGAAATCTTTTTTCTATACCGCGAAGAACCCAGGCGAAATTACTTTTTTCGCCACGCCAGCGCTCCTTGCTTCCATCATCATTCACGAGACCGTCCATTATGAGCAATACACCAACCCTAAAGACGCCTCAATGAGCCTTTTCAACATGGAAGAGGAAGCTTATTCGACCCAAATGAACGCCGGAAGCGTGATCGGATTAAGTAATGATGAGGAAAATCTAATTAACCACGCTATGATCACGGAGCTGAAATGGGTCAAGGCCCATCCCAACGCTTCTCCCTTTGATATTCCGGAATCTCTCTCCGGGGGTTCCAGCCCGGCTGAGGATGACATTGAGAAAACCAAAACCGAAGCGGAGACTTCTTTCTTGGAGACATGGAAAAAGCAGGTTCAGCCGGTGTTGGACGCTCCGCGAAGCGGCAATCCTCAAAATTCCCGGGGGATACCGATCGTTCCCGACCCGCTCCAGGAGGCCATT
>JAJZCM010000061.1 GCA_021846045.1 bacterium
GAACGTACGGTCATCGTTGATTATAAAACCGGCCCGGCGCCTTTATCCTTGGATGAGAAAAAAACCGCTTTGGAGCGCTACCGCCCTCAAGCCGAAACCTATCTTCGTGCCGTGGAAAAAACGTTGGGGAAGAAAGCCCAATTTCAACTTCTTTTCTTGCGCCGGCCAGAAAGCCCGATATGGTATAATGAAAAAGACGTCTTTTAAAAAAACCCTATGTTCTACCATTTACTCTTGGCCATTCATGTCTGCGTTTGCGTTTTGATGATTTTGGTTGTTCTCCTTCAAACCGGCAAAGGCGCGGGGCTCGCCCTTTTCGGAAGTTCCGGAGATTCGTTAATCACGACCCCGACCGGATCCAGCTTCATGCGCAATTTAACCGGGGCCTTGGCCGGAGCTTTTGCCTTCACCTCTCTTTTTCTTTCTTTGTTGTCGGCGAAAAGCGGAATGTCAAGCGTCACTTCCCGTTTTTCACTTCCGGCAGCTCCAGCGTCCCAACAAGCCCCCGTTGTTCCGCCCGCCCCTATAAAAAAGAAATAATTTGCATTTTTCACGCGCGGGTGGCGGAACTGGCAGACGCGTACGTTTGAGGGGCGTATGCCGCAAGGCGTGAGGGTTCGAGTCCCTCCCCGCGCAAATTTTAACTGATATGGACTTAGAAAAAGTCTCTTTTAGTTGCCGAATCTACGGAATCCTAGTTGAAAATAAAAAAATTCTGCTGACGCGGAGCCGCTTCATCCGGCGTGAATTCGTTAATTTTCCCGGCGGTGGAGTCGAAATAGGGGAAGCCCCAAAAGACGCCTTAATCCGAGAGTATCAAGAAGAAACCGGATTGTCGATTAAAATTAAGAAAATACTTTTCTCCAGCCAAACGCTCCATCTCTCCACTCAAAGACCGATTCAAATTGTGAGTTCCTTCTGGCAAGTGGAAAGGACAGCGGGGACTCTTAAAGAAAACGGAAACAACGACGATGTCATTAATCTTTTTTGGGCTGAGGTTTCCTCGATCCCAAAAGACGAGATGTTCTCTTCCGATCGGGAATTCGCCGATCTTTTACCGGGTCTATTGTCTTAAACTTGAGAACCTCCCGAACGTCTTCCTTGATTTGGCGTTTCAACTCTTCAATTGAGGCGAATTTCTTCTGGTTGCGGATTTTCTTAATCAAGGACACCTTCAGTTCCGTTCCGTAAAGGTTGCCCTTAAACTCCGGAATATAAACCTCGAAAAGCCTTTGACTTCCCGCCACGGTAGGGCGCGTCCCCACGCTGACGGCCCCAAGCCGAATGCAAACCTTATCACCGTAAACCCTTGCCGCATAGACCCCGTCTTTGGGAAAAACGGAAGGGTCTATTTCAAGATTGGCGGTGGGATATCCTAGTTTTCGGCCAAGCTTATCCCCAGCAACCACTCGTCCGCAATAAAGCATTAGGCCTTGCTTTTTATTTCCGAGGCGACCTGAAAGAGCTTCTTGGTCCCTAATTCAAGCAGATTGCTGATATCTTCGGTCTTTAAGCGCTTGAGAGATTCTAAATTGATGGCTTCATCCACGGAAAAGGGGCCGATTTTTTCCCGTCTTAAGGTTTGAACCAGCGCTCCGCACCCGATTTTAGCCCCCACCCCTTCGGCCAGAGCGCGAACATAGGTGCCGCTGGAGCAAAAAAGGCGGTTCTCGATTTCGTTGGTGTTGGGATCATAATTTAAGGCTTCCCAACGGTAGATGGTTGATTTTCTGGGCTTCTCGGGGACGGCAATTCCCTTGCGGGCGTAATGGTAAAGCGGTTTCCCCTTATGCTTGACGGCGGAGAAAATAGGCGCGGGAAGAGAAATTTCTCCCAAGTATTGATCGAAAACAGCCTGGATATCGAATAAGGTCAGAGCGGAAACCGGACGTTTTTCGAGAACGTGTCCGGTAATATCTCCCGAATCGGTGATCACCCCGAGTTTGATCGTTCCGTAATAGATTTTATCCAACCCCTGCATATGGGCCTGAAGTTTGCGCGTTCTGCCGGCCAAAATAATCAGAAGCCCAGTCGCCAGCGGATCCAAGGTCCCGCAATGCCCCGCCTTTTCATTTTTTGGGAGAAATCGCCGAAAGGCGTTGACCGCGTCGTGGGAAGTCCAGCCGGTGGGCTTGTCAAACAAAATCATTCCGGCAAGCTCGGGCTTCACTCTCTTCCTTTCAATTCATCCAATATTTTGTCGATGCGGGAAGCCTTGGCCGGCGTCGCATCATACTGGAAAATAAGTTCCGGCAGAATACGGGTCGTCCATTTCCGACTGAGTTTTTGGCGGACATAAGGAGTCGCGCGGGAAAGAGCCTTTTCACAGTTTAAACGTTCTCTCGGATTTCCCATCACCGAATAGAAAATTCTCGCGGTCTTCATGTCCCGAGACAAGACGATGTCGGTAACTGTAATGAGCCCGGAAAAGCCCGGGTCCCGAATGGTCGGCAAAATGCCTACAATTTCCTTTCGGAGGAGCTCTTGAAGACGGTCGATTCTTGAAAACAAGGTGGGTTACGAGTCCTTAGGACGCCGTGACGCTCTCAAGCCGTCGCGTCCGGGATTCCTTGACGAAAATTTCGAGCGTATCGCCTTTTTGATAAGAGGCGTTTCCGTCAATTTGAATTCCGCACTCGAGATTTTTTTCTACTTCCTTAACGTCATCTTTAAAACGCTTAAGGTTGACAACTTTTCCCTCCGCAACCTTCGCCCCATTACGCATAACCCGCGCGAACGCGCCTCTGGAAACTTTTCCATCGCGTACGAGGCAGCCGGCGACGAAGGAACTTCCCTTGACGGGGAAAATTTCCCGGACTTCCGCTTTTCCAACGATGACTTCAACGATCTCCGGAGCCAGAAGTCCTTCAAGACCGGCTTTGACGTCGGCGATTAAATCATAAATGATCTTGTAGGAACGGATTTCAACCTCTTCCCGAGCCGCCAGCTCCCGAGCGCGGGCTTCTGAGGAACTGTTGAACAAAAAGATAATCGCATTCGAAGCCGAGGCTAATAAAACGTCCGATTCATTCGCGCTTCCAAGCCCGGCATGAACGATCCGCACCTGGCACTCCTTGGTTGACAAGCTTTCCAAGGAATCGCGCAACGCCTGAAGCGATCCTTGAACGTCAGCCTTAAGAATAATATTCAAGTCCTTGGCTACGGACCCAAGTTGAGATTTAAGGCTAACGAGGCTGACATGGCGCTGGTGAGCCAAGACTTGCTCGCGGTTGAGTTTTTGCCGTTCTTCCGCGATTTCCCGGGATTCTTTCTCATTTTTAACGACACTAAAAATATCGCCCGCTTGAGGCGTTTTCGACAAACCGAGAACTTCGACAGGGGTGGCCGGTTCCGCTTTCTCAAGCCTCTTGCCGTTTTCATCCAAGAGCGCCTTGACCTTTCCATGGCACAAGCCCACAACCAAGGGGTCTCCAATCTTTAATACTCCGGATTGAACCAGCAAGGTTGCGATGCTTCCTCTTTGAGGATCCATCTTCGCTTCCAAAACGATGCCTGAGGCTGCGCGGTCATAATTAGCCTTCAAATCCAAAAGCTCGGCCTGGAGCGAAATCATTTCGAGCAATTGTTCGATATTGAGTTTTTTCTTAGCCGAGACATCGACGAAAATCGTCTTTCCGCCCCATTCTTCCGGATTAAGTCCGTGAAGAGACAAATCCTGGCGAATTTTTTGCGGATTTGCTCCGGGAAGATCAATTTTATTGACAGCCACCACGATTGGAACTCCTGCGGCTTTCGCATGATCCATGGCCTCAATCGTCTGCGGCATGATGCCGTCCACCGCGCTGACAACCAAAACCACGATATCGGTCACCTTGGCTCCCCTAGACCGCATCGCGGTAAACGCCTCGTGACCTGGGGTGTCCAAGAAAACCAAGACTCCTTTTGGAGTCTCAACCTTATAGGCTCCAATATGCTGGGTGATTCCCCCCGCTTCGCCGGTCGCGACTGAACTCGACCTAATCGCGTCTAAAAGGGAAGTCTTTCCGTGGTCCACATGTCCCATGACCGTAATAATAGGAGGACGGGGTTTCAAATTTTCCGAAGAGTCCTTATGGCCGTGAGCGGTCTCGATTTCTTCTTCTTTGTACATCGCCGTCACTTTAAGTTCGTAATTAAATTCCTGCGCGATAATCACCGCCGCGTCGATTTCAAGACGCTGGTTAATCGTGGCGAAAACCCCAAGTCTCATCAATTTTTTGATCACCTCGTTGGAGGTAACTTCCATTTTCTCGGCCAATTCCCGAACGGTGATGATGCTGGGAATTTCAAGAACTCTAACGGCGGGCTTGGGCTGGACGGCGGAAGGCGTCGCCGGAGCGGAAACGCCGGATGCGGGCTTAGCCGTCACCTGAGGTTTCGGCTGAGGCTTGGCCGGAAGAGGCAAAATCTTAACCCCAGGCTTGGGCTGAACCGGAGAGACTTTGGGAGGGGTCGCCGGTTGAGGCGAAGATTTCGCCGGCGCTAAAATTGGAGCCGCCTTCGGCGCGGAAGCGGGCGTTGGCGCTATTGCCGGGGCCGCCGCGCTCGCCACGGGAGGCGTGGTTTTTTTGGGCGTTTCCGTCGCAGGCGTTGCGGATTGAGCGCTTGGCTGCGCTTGCGCCGCCGGAGCCGAAGCGGGATTTGTTGGGGGCTTTTCCTTCACGGGGTTTGGAGTTCCCTTAAACCCCGTCGCCGGCGCCATGCGGGCGACCGTAGGCACTTGCCGAATGGGACCCGATTTTTTCTTAAACAGATCGAAAGCCGAGACTAAATGAGAAGTTGGAGGAGCAATCGAGCCTTCCTCGCTGGAAGCTCTCTCTTCCGCGCGGGCCTTGACAATCGAAAGCTCAGAAGCGCCTTTTTTCTTGGAGGCGGACTTTGATTTCTTCGCCGATGTTTCTTTGTCCGAGGAATTTTTTTTAGAGTGAGCAGCCTTAGAGGGTTTCTTTTCCTTTTTTTCTTTTCCTGTTTTAGGTTCGGACGTTTTCTTGGGTTTGGAAGGCATAGAGTTATAATATCATTTTAAAAAACGGACCGTGATTTTAGGAGCCTTTCTCCAGACTCGCTTTGGCTTTCGTGATGATTTTCGCCGCCATTTTTTCGGTAATTCCCTCCACCTGAGTCAGGGATTCAACGCTCTGTTGTGAGATTTTATGGACATCGGATAAACCCGCACGGACGAGCAAGTCCATCGTTTTTGAGCTTAAGCCCTCGATCGACAAAGCCTCCGCGCCGTCGCCGGATTTTTTTTCAATTTGAGACTTAATCTCGATACCCCATCCAATCAACCGTGAAGCGAGATCTAAATTTTGGCCCTCCTTGCCGATCGCGATCGCAAACTGGGATTCTGGAACAAAAGCGACCGCCTTCTTGGCCTCGGCATCGGTGATCTTAATCTGGGAGACGATCGCCGGAGACAAGGAATTGGAGATAAGCTTGAGCGGATCCTCATGATAAGCGATTAGATCAATTTTTTCACCGGCTAATTCGTTCATCAAGCTTCGAATACGGGATCCCCGCAGTCCCACACAGGCCCCAACCGGATCGACTTGAGGGTCATTGGATTTAACCAACACTTTTGCTCTAAAGCCAGGATCGCGAACGATGGAAATAATTGAAATTGTTTTGTCTTTAATCTCAGGAACTTCGATTTCAAGCAGGCGTTCCAAGAAAAGAGGAGCCGCTCGCGACAGAAGAATCTGCGGGGCTTGAGAGGCCCGGTCGACCCTTAAAATGACGCAACGAACGTTCATCCCAATGTTATAGCGCTCGCGGCGAATTTGTTCCCGCATCGGGATGACTCCTTCCACCTTTCCCAAATCGACGACAAGCGTTCTCTCAATAAAACGGTGAACCGTGCCCGATGCTAATTGTCCTTCCTTGGGTTTAAATTCATCATAGAGTTTATCCCGCTCGGATTCCCGGACCTTTTGGGTCAAAAGCTGTTTGGCCGTTTGCGCCGCAATTCGGGCAAAGTCAGCCGCAGGAACCGGAAGGCGAATTTCATCCCCTATTTGAGCGTCGGGCTTTAATTTCTGCGCCTCTTCCAACGTCATTTCAACTTCGGAATCGACAATAGCCTCAACCACTTTTTTCACGACGCGCGCTTGAAATTGCGCCGTTTCCGGGTCAATCGCGGCCTCGATGACGGCGTTTTTGCCGACATACTTTCTCAAGGAACTGACCACCGCGCTCTCGATCATTTGAAGAATGTCGCTTTTGGGAATCCCCTTATCGCGCTCAATTTGTTCTAAAACAAGTATTAATTCAGATTTAGCCATATTTTAAATAGACAGGCGGGCCGTCTCATTAAGACGGGCTTCTTCAATCGAGTTGATGTCAAATGAGAAGGTTTTTTCCTCGCATTCGAACTCCACCTGCCCTCCTTGGCATCCCCGGATTACTCCGGAGAAATTTCGACGGCCTTCCAAAGGCTCCTTCAGTTGAATCTTGGCGGCCTTTCCGCTGAACCGTTGAAAATCTTTTTCCTTTTTGATGACGCGGTCGATGCCTGGGGAAGAAACCTCCAGAACGTAGGCTGCATCCAGTATGCGGGAAGAATCAAGCAAACTCCCGATGCGATCGGAGAAATAGGCGCAGTCATCCAAAGAAATTCGCGGCGGTCTGTCGATATAGACCCTCAACACCCATCGGGAGCCTTCCCGCGCGTATTCCAAATCGACCAGTTCCGCCCCTTCTTGCTCCAAGAGCGGGCTGATCAATGTCTCAATTTTAGATAGATCCATAATATTCCGACCTCGTCCAAAAACAAAGCCGCTCGGGCATTCGAGCGGCCTTAAGGCTCGTCCTATATCAAGGTTATTATATCTTATTTAAGGGCGTGTTGGGCGAGATGAGATTTAAAATCAGAAATTCCGGCTTCAATCCCCCGCATAAGGCCGCCCGCCGTTCTTTCTAGGAGACTTGTCCTCAGTCCCGCTTTTAAAGGTCGCTTCGCTTTTTGTTTGAGTTCCGCGGTTAGAAGTCCCTCGATGAGGCCTTCATCCAAGTTGAGAATCCGCGCCGAGGTTTTGGCGAAATTAAGTCGGGAGATAAAATCCGGCCCGGCCACATTGACGATTCCGCGCGCGTCCGCTTCCACTAGTTTCTTCAAGACCAAGGCCAAATCGGGGGCGTAGGTCGGCGTCGCCCATTGGTCAATAGGCACGCGCATCTTTTCTCCTTGAGAGAGCCTTTTAAGCAATTGCATCATGAAATTATTCCCGTCCGGTTGGAAGCTGTAGACTGTGGTCGTTCGGACCACCAGATTTCTATCCGAGGCTTCTAAAACGGCTTTCTCTCCCGCCAGCTTGCTGGCCCCGTAAACATTGAGGGGTCCAGTTTCCGCAAGCTCATCATAAGGGCCGGCATTTCCATCGAAAACATAATCAGTCGAGAGATAGACGAATTTGGAAGAGGAAATATTTTTCATCTCTCGCACGATATCCATCGGCGACTGAACATTGATTTGAAAGGCCTTCTCTCTTGAGGATTCGCATCCCTCAACATCCGTCATCCCTCCACAGAGAAGGGTGATATCCGGGCGCAGGCGGGAAACCATTTCCCCTGCTTTCCCCTCTTTCGACAAATCAAGATGGATTAAATCGCGGCCCGAGCGGGAAAAACCCGTAGCCGTAATTTGATACGGTGCGTAGGAAAAAGTCTTTAAACACAGCCTCCCTAACTGTCCGGCGGCTCCAATGATTAAAACTTTTCTCGGCGATAAAGCGGACATTATTTTATTTTAACAAATCGCCCCCCCCCAAATCTAAGTCGCCGGTTTTTCGACCGATATTTCTCCAATTTTCCGCGCAAGCCCGCCAAGCAAGAATTTGTGGATCGGAGACAACGCGCTCCAGTATAAATGTCCCCACAAACCGCGCGGTTCAAGATAGGCGGCGACCCTCAGGATCGTCCGGTAGTTGCCGGCCGCAGTGCTCTCAAAGAGAAACCAGCCTTCCCCAGGAATTTTCATTTTTGCGCGCAAAAGAAGGAGCCTCCCCGAATCCACGCGCTCGACTCGCCACAATCCGACAGCGTCTCCCGGCAAGGGCTTGCCGGGCTCCTTGACTTCGTTTTTCGCGCCCGCGCCCCCTGCCAACCGGTCGATGAACGCCCTCAAGCTCCAAAGCCAGCCGGCGAAAATCCAGCCCCTTTCTCCGCCGATTGCGGAATAAACGCCGAAAACCTTCAAAGCCGGGGCGGCAATCTCGGTAAAGCGCTCCTCACAGACCAACCCCTGTTTCGCGCGAACATCGGAATTAGGAATCACGCGACCGGGAAAAATGGAATCCGTCCAATTCGTCTCAACGGATCCCTCTTTGATCCGCAAAAGCGCATAGCGAACCGCCGTCTCGTAATCGAGCGGAACGATCGGGAATACCCTCAGCGCGGAAAAATCCTCGCAGACAACCGCGTTTTTCAGAGACTGGATCAGCGGCCGCGCATACCCCAAGGGAACTGCGGCGGCCATTTCCAGCCACCACGCGAACAACCGTGGAAAAACAGCTGGAAGCGGAAGAAACCAACGCTTGAGCCCCCGCCTTCGGGCATAAATGCTTAGCATATCCTCGTAGGAATGGACGCTGGCCCCTCCAATCTCAAAGACCCGGCCCTCGCAGGCGGGAGTCTCAATCGCCAAGATCATATATCCAAGGACATCGCGAACGGCAATCGGCTGACAAAGAGTTTTAAGCCACTTACCGGACAGGATCACCGGATGCCGCTCCACGATCCCGCGAATCATTTCGAAAGACAGGCTGCCTGAGCCGATGATGACGGCGGCGCGAAACTCAACAACCGGCGGCCCCTCCTGGCGCAAAATTTGTCCGACCGCGTGGCGGCTGGCGAGATGGGGCGACAACGGGCGATGGGGGCTTCCCAGAGCTCCCAAATAAACGATTCTCCGCACTTCGGCCGCTTTCGCGGCCCGAGCGAAATTGCGCGCGGCCTCCTCATCCAGGCGCGGATAAAGCGGCCCCTGTCCCGACATCGAATGCACCAAGTAATACGCAACGTCGATGCCGGCCATCGCGCGCTCTAGGGAACGCGGGTCCAACACGTTTCCCTCCACAATCTCCACACCCCAGGGAAAGCGTTCCTCCAATGCCGCTGGGCGACGGGCAAGACAACGGACCTCATAGTTGCGTTCCAATAGGCGCGGCACCAAGCGTCCGCCGATATAACCAGTCGCTCCGGTAATGAGGACTTTTTTAATATCGCCCGTCATGGAGAGAAACCGCCCCGCGCGTCAGGTCTTCCTCGATGATCTCAATATCGCGATGCAATTGGCTCGTCAGCGTTTGATCGAGAGAGCGGCTGACGCAAGCCCGGTAATGCGGCCAAAGCGTATTTTCCTCTGAGTCCAGATGCCAGCGCAAGCTGTCGATCAGTACCTTGGTTAGGTCCGAAAGAACCGGAAAAGGACAGTCATCATCAAACTCCAGCGCCCCTAGGATGTCGGCCCGCAGACAAGCAATGTCGCGATGTTGCGCCCGGGTTTGATCGATCAAATCGCGGCTTCCCTCCATCCCCGCAAACGGAGAACGCTCAAAAATCAGCACTTCAAGCTCTTCATGCCGGTCCAACACCGGCAACAAGAGAAACAACCGGTCCCGAATCCGCAAGCGCGCCAACTCCTCGGATTGGGCCATATCCGCTTCCAACGCCTCGAGAACGCATCGGAACTTGCAATGCTCTTCGGCTAAAAAGTCGAGCAAGCTCGTCGTTTTTTCATTGTCGGGAGACTCAGCCATACTCGGATGGTATCAGGGAGCGGAAAAATTTTCAAGGCTCTTCTTGTCACCGGTTGTCACCGGAAAACCGGCGGGGGTTCGTTTAAAAGCAGCCAATACAACCCAATCTGGCGCGCGGCCTCGACAAATTGGACGAAGTCAAGGCGCATTCCTATTGAGTTTGGGCTCATGACAATATTTTGTGACAGGATGAGTTCAATCTCTCCCTCTGCTATGTGAATTGTCAATAGCTACGGGGCCAATGATTCTCTTATGAAATTTCATCTTTTCGACGAGCCTCGACGTCATGGAAGTCACGGTTTTTTCTTCGGTCGCGCACGGGCGCGCCAAAGGC
>JAJZCM010000007.1:0-45901 GCA_021846045.1 bacterium
GGTGGAAAGAAGGCTGATTTGATGAGAGGGGGCGGCGTAGATTCCGGATAAAATCGGATCGGCAATTTTATGAAGAAATTCCGGCCCCATTCTTCGGGAGATGAAAGACGCCAAGGATTCGTCTTCCATTCCCAATTTCGGGGTTACCCAGGGTTCCGCCAAAACTCGCAATCGCCCTTTAAAGCTCAGAAAATTGGAAAAAAGAAACGGAATGATCTTTGAGGGGATGAGTCCGGTTCCCTTGGGAAGAGGATAAAGTTTTTTCCCATAGTGAATCCATACCCTTGAAAGATTCTTGTTGGCCGGGATTAAATCTTTCTCAAGTCCCAATTCCTTGGCTAAATCAAGAGCCTCGGGCTTAAGGGTGAGAAAACTATCCGGCCCTCCTTCGGTTAAAATTCCACCGGAACGATCGGTGATGATTTTCCCCCCCGCGCGGGGAGAGGCCTCAAGAACGGAGAGTTCGATTTTAAAATCCGATTTTTCCGCCCACCGGTTGATTCGATGCGCGCAAGCAAGCCCGGAAATTCCGGCCCCAATGACGACAATTCTATGCGAAGAATTTTTCAAATTATCCATGAAAGGAATGGACTTGGTGGACGGCTTCTTTGACTAATTTGGGATTGGTTTGAGGAAATAGGCCGTGTCCAATGTTGAAGATAAAGCCTTTTTTAGTTCCCACCTGGCTAAGGATGGAGTCTATTCCCCGTTTTAAATTTTTTGCGTCGCCAAGCAGAAGGGAGGGGTCAAGATTGCCTTGTAAGGCCTTATTCCCAATTCTTTTAAACGCCTCTTTGATGTCAATTCTCCAATCAACTCCGATGACGTCTCCCCCTGCTTCCGCGAAATCTTCCAAAAAGCCGTTCTGACCGGTTCCGAAATGAATGACCGGAACTTTTGTTTTTTGAGCGTTTTGAATCAGTCTTCGGGAATGGGTCTGAATATAATCACGGTAATCCGCCGGGGACACGGCGCCGATCCAGCTGTCAAAAATTTGAAGGGCCCGGGCTCCGGATTTAACTTGGAGATTTAGGTAATCCGAAAGAGTCTTGACCAGTTTGTCCATTAAGGACTTCCACGCCTCGGGATGCCGATGCATGAAAATTTTGGTCTTCAAAAAATCTTTGGATGGGCCGCCTTCAATGAGGTAGCTGGCTAGGGTAAAAGGCGCCGCCGAAAACCCGATCAAGGGGAGACCGTCTAATTTAGGAGTCGTCAGCGAAATGGCTTCACCGACGAAAGCTAATTTTTCTTCGGCTTTAAAATCCTTAAGCCTTTTAAGGCAGGAAGGACGCTTGACGGGATTTTTTATGGTGGGCTTGGGTGAAAATTCGACTTTAATGCCCATGGGCTCCAAGGGAATCAGAATATCCGAAAAAATGATCGCGGCGTCGAGTGGAAAGGCGTTGATCGGCTGAAGGGTTACCTCGGAAGCGAGTTTTGGGGTCTTGGCGATTTCAAGGATGGAATATTTCTTCCTAAGACGGCGATATGCTTCCATATAGCGGCCGGCCTGACGCATGAACCAAACCGGGACGCGGTCGACTTTTTCCTTCCGGCACGCGCGTAAAAAACGATCTCGCATGATGTAATGATACTAATTCGCTGGCTATGGTATTTGTAAGCATTCGGTGAACCCGCCCTGCAAAAGTCGTCGTCCCGGCGAAAGTCGGGGATCCAGGTTTATGAAATGCTGGATTGTGGCTTTCGCCGCAATGACGGGTGTTTTTGCCGCGAGCCCTAAAAGCGTCTGTGAGTCTTTCTAAAGATATTAAGGAAGGCCACCGGTGAAATCGCCTTAACGCCTAGGCAAAGGCGCGGCGGAAAATGCTTCAGATTCCCAGTCACCAAATATTCAGCGCGGCCGGACAGGGCCGACTCCAAGAACGGCTCATCCGAGCGGTCCGGAAGACGGCTCGACAAGGGAACCCCAAACGTTGCCTCTCCATCCGCCGCAACTTGCGCCAAAAAATCGTCCACGGCCTTTGCGTCCATGCCGAATTTCGGCCGGAGGAGAACCTCCCTGTATTCGGAGAGAATCCGCGCGTCATAACACAAAATCAAGTCCCCGCAGGCCGCAAGCCCGACCAGCGCCCCGGGCGCTCCATAGGGATTAAGGAACCCCGAAACGATGACGTTGGTGTCGACGACGATCTTCACCGAGGCCTTGACCCGCGGAGGATCCCTATCTCAGCGTTAATTTCTCGCGGCGAAAGGCGGTTAAGGCCGGATTTAACGGAGTGAATCTGCGAACTCAGAACTCCCAGCATGGCGCGAGCGCGGCGCAGCGCGGAAAGAGTTTTTTCTAAGTCTGCCTCGGATGTGGCGGATAATATCCCCACCGGCCTTCCGTTGGAGGTAACGATCATGTCTTTTTCCCGCGGCAATTCTCGCCATATTTGGGCCGATTTAGATCTTAAATCCCTCACGCTCACAGTTCTCATAGAGCCCCCCATGAAACACATCTGTCACTTTTAAGTATACCATATAAAGACACATTTTTGATTAATTCGCGGTCAGAGTGTCGGCTGCGCAGAGAGCCTCAAACAGCTTCCCGGGCGTTTTCGCGGCCAAAAGGGTTTTTCGGAGGCCTTCATTAAAGGCGAACGTCGCCAGCCGGTTTAGAATTCTCAATTGAAAGACCGGAATCGAGGCCGGCGTCAGAATTAGAAAAGCCAGACGGACCGGGACATTGTCCGGAGATGGAAACGCAACCGGTTTTGCAAATCGGGCGACGGCGATCATCGGGTTTTTGAGTTCTAAAAGACGAGCATGAGGAAATGCGATGCCCCGCCCCAAGCCCGAGGAAAACTTAAGTTCCCTTTCCCAGGCGGCGTCGAAAACTTTCCGGGCGTCTAATTCCGGATGGGCGCCGGCTAAAATCTTGGCCAAAGCGGCGATGACGGATTTTCGGTCCAAGGCTTCTACTCCAACCGCCACCGCAGGCAAGGACAAAGAATCCGTCAGAGACCAGACCGCTCCCCGGTCGAACTCGTCTTTGACTTCTCCGATTAATTCTTCGACGATGTCTTCCAGAGTGATGAGACCGCTGATGAAGCCTTTGTCGTTTTTAACTAGGGCCAAGTGAATGCCTCGATCGGGAAATATTTTGAGCAATTTGTCCAAGGGTTCCGATTCAGAGACGAAACTTAGGCTTCTTTTTAAAGCGTTGAGGTCCGGAGGGGTGGAGGCTTCGCGCAGAAAAATATCCTTGATATGAATGATGCCGACGGGGTTATCGAGGTCGCGGTAGCAAAGCGGGTAGCGGGAGTAGCTTCTTTCTTGAATTGTATGGAGGTTTTCTTGCCAGCTTTTATCGATATAGAGGGCCGCGATTTCTTCTTTCGGCGTCATTGTTTCGGCAACGGTTGTTTGTCCAATGTTGAAGAGATTTTCAATTAAAAGCAGGCGTTCAATGGGAATAGATCCTTTCTCTTGCGTGGAATAAAGAAGAACCCTCATTTCCTCTTCGCCCACGATGGGATCGTTTTCTCCCGCCGGCTTAAGCCCCAGTATTTTTAAGGCGCTCATCGAGCAAAAAGACATGAAAGCGATAGGCCAGCGAAAAAGATCAGTGAAGAGTTTAAGCGGGAGCGCTCCCCAAAGGGCTATCGGTTCCGATCTTTGAAGCGCAATTCCTCGCGGCAAGAGTTCGCCGAATAAAACGTGAAGCCAGGTCAAAAAAGCCAAGGCTAAGGCCAGCGAAATCGCCGTCAGGGCCTCGGGGCCCAAAGGAATCCGCGGATACTCCTTGAGATGGCGGGCAATCAAAGCGGCTAAATTCGGTTGAGCGATCCACCCCAAGGCGATGGCAATCAAGGTCATCCCAAGCTGGATAGCCGCGAGATAGTGATCGAGTTTTTTTTGCATTTCGATGACGCGCAACGCTCTTGAGTTTCCGCGTCTCGATAAAACTTCCAGTAAGGAGGGCCTGACCCGCACCAATGCGTATTCCATGAGCACAAAGAGGGCGTTGAGACCGATAAGAAGGGCGGCGATTAAGAGGGCGTGGGGCATTAGGGCTTGGAAAGAAATAAGGTATGCATTTCGCCGGAGGCGCTTTTGGCGCGAGCCGAGAAGTGAGGAGCGAGCATAGCTTGAGCTATGTGAGCGACGAACGACGAAGGCGCAACCCAAAAGCGCCCCGGCCCTTCGGGGAGGTTCGCTCTTGGACGATTTCTTTGTTGCTCCTCCCTCACATAGCTTAAGCTATGCTCACTCGTCGCGCCTCGAAATTGTCTCAACATCGAACCTCCGAAGTGTATACCTTATTTCTTTCCAAGCCCTAAGTCAGATTTTGACATTTCTTTAAGGACTAGAGATAGAACTTCTTTCAGTTCCCAGTCTTTTCCAGTCAAAATTTTAAGGCTGGTGGCGGATTCGAGTTGCGGGCGATTGTTGATGTTGATTCCGATGCCGATGACCAGCCAAAAAAGGCGAGTCTCATTTCCAGCGGCTTCAATGAGAATTCCGGAAATTTTTTTCCAAGTCTCTCCTTGCCTTGCGTAAATATCGTTTGGGGGCTTGATTCTCGTCTCGATGCCGGCAATTTTAAAAAGAGCGGCGGAGACAGCCTTGGCCGTTTTAAGACTCAACTCCGCTAAAACTAGGGGAGAAAAATTCGGTCTTAAGATTAAAGAAAAATAAAGTCCGCCCTCCGGGGATTCCCAGGTTCTCTCCATTCGCCCGCGCCCCGCTTTTTGCTTTTTGGCCCAAACTAGGGTTTGGTCCTCGGCCCCTTCCTCGGCCAGCATTTTAGCCGTATTTTGGGTTGATTCCATCTCATCTTCATAGACCAAATGCGACACTCCGGGGAAAGAAGCCGCTGTTTTTTTCACTCAACCTCCAAACTTATATCCAAGGCCGGCCGCGACTCCTGTGTCAATTCCAATCGGTATTGGGCAACCGTGCGCCGGGAAATCTCGTGAGAAAACAGGTCCCGAATTATTCGCGCCAATTCCCGATCCGGGAGGCGAGATCGCGAGGCCATCAAACCGCAGAGTTCGTTTTTTAGGACGGCTTTCCGGTTTATAAAAAATAATTTTAGAGGCGCCGTAAGGCCCCACGGCAATTGGACGGCCTTGTTTGATATCAGGCGATTGAGAAGGCCGGGGTTAATATCCAGACGATCAGCCAGGGTTTTCTGCGTCAGGATGTGAAGACGATTCCGGTCGCCTGAGACCAGAAATTCAGCTTGTTCCGCAATCAGGGCTTCGAGAACGCGGTAAAGCGTGGATTTTCTCGTTTCCAATATTTCCAGTTGACGAAGCATTCTCTCCAGCCGCGTAGATTCTCCCGGCGGCAGGGATTTTTCCAGCGCTGAGCGTTTGTTCGCGTCTATTTGATAGCGCCCTTTCCATATCTCGCGATTAAAAAAAGCGAGCGCCGGCCTTCCCCCCGCAATCTCGATTCTGGCGACGGTGGAGAAAACGGTTCGCGGCTCGGAGTTATCCGATGGAGACTCAAATTCCGATTGAATGTAGAGGCGATTGACCAATTCCTTGAGGCGAACGGCTTCATCAAGAGTGATTCCGCAAGCCAGAGACGTCTCCGCGACGGAGAAATTTTCATCGCCAAGGAAATAGCGCTCAAAATGTTCTTGCCCAATTTTTTGAATAACGGGGATCATTTCTCCCTTTCCATCCAGAATTTCGGGCAGGCCGTCCGAGGAGCGCGGGCTTGGCCCCTCGATTTTCCCCGTCCGAAACGCCGCGCCGGCATAGGGGATGATTTGGATAATCCCCTCGGTTAGGAGTTTTTGAAAAAGAGGGGCAGACTCTATCTTTTTAATCTCGGATTCAAATTCCGTTTCCGACGCTTTCAGGAGACGGGCTAATTTAATCGCCCCCAAAGTTCTCATCCGTGGCGAGGCTCTCATCTGCAGGCCTAAGCTCATGCGGGAATCTCCTCCCAAGGCGGACTTTTACCAACCGCCTTTTTGATCCAATGGGGCAGGACCAGGGTTTCCGGCTCGTGCCCGGTGGAAAGATAGATTTCTTTAAAGCCTAGATCGTAAATCTTTTGGGCCGCCTCCTCTCCCTTGACCCCGTTTCCAAGCTCGCGGTCGATATAGACCGGCGTTTGGGGTTCAAATTTTGATGACTCCCCTAGAAAATCGGCGACCCCTAAGAAAACCTCCGCCTTCTTCCCCAGCCTTTTGGCCGATAGGCTCCAGGTTTTCCGCGTTAAAGGGTCGTCGTCAATTAAAATCGCGTCGGGCCTTTCTAAATTTCCGCCCACCTCCAACGGGACAAAGGCCGTGAGGTTCTTGGGTATCATCCGCGTTCCGATTTTAAGACAACGCTTGAGAATTTCCGGCTCCTCGTAGCGGCTGGTGACCAAAATAGTTCTTGGGCCTATCCCCAAATCCTCGGCCAGGTCCAAACCTGTTTCCTTATGTCCCAGCAATTCATAGTCCGAGAGGTGCATCGCGGAAGAGGACTCTCTTGGATGATCCTTAAACCAGTCGCGAAAATCCTTTGGGTTGGAAAAGTGAAAGGTCTCAATGCCGCGCTCTTGGATCTTTAAGGAGTTAAAACGTCCCTTCCAGACCTGATGGATGCTCGCGTCGTCATCTAAAATGACGATGGGCCGGTGGGCATTTAGGATGAGCCGGGAGACAAACCAATCGGGGGAAGGGGCTCTGGGCAATTTGACCAAGGCTGTCGTCCCTTTCCCAAGTTCAGATTTAATTTCAAGGTCTCCGCCACAAGACTCAAGCGCGGTCTTGGCGTGGTAAATTCCCAAACCCGAGCCGCCCGCCTTGCCGAAACTTTCCCCCTTTTGGCCTATCTTGGCCAGTATCTCCGGAGAAATGCCTGGGCCATCGTCCTTGACCGCGATAAAAATCCGCTCGCCCTCCGAGTTAAGCGTGATGAGGACGGAACCGCGATCCTTTAAGGCCTCAACGGCATTATTGACCAAATTCGAGAGAACGCGCTTAAATTCCGCCGGATTGACCTGGGCAAAAAGGCCATAGGATGAATCATCCAAACGATTTTCGATGGCGATGTTAAGGCGGGACTGAAATTGCAGGCGCTTCTCGCTAATCAGGGATTCAACCAGGCTTGAGAGAAGGCAGGGCGTTTGGTCATGGGACGCGCTTAGGTCTAGGCCCCCCTCTTTTGTCTCGGTTTGAGCCGGAGCTTTTCGGTATTTCACGAGCAAGTTATTGGCGATGTCATGGATGCGCCCGACCGCGTTGCGAATCAGAATGCGCTTTTCCTCCGGCAATTGCGCCAAGTCCTTTAAGATTGAGTCCAAAGCCGAAAGCGGCGAGCGGATGTCGTGCGCGACCTGGAGAGAGATTCCTCCTATGACGGATAACTTCGTGGAATCTTCAATTTTTTTTCGGGCAATTACAAGTTCCTTTTCTACCAAATAGAGCCTCTGCTCCTTTTCTTGAAGCAATTGTTGTTGCAGGCGAATATTTTCTTCGAACATTGTATATTTCGTAATAGACAGCCTTAAAATGACTGCGGATAGCATGGAAATGGCGATGCTAAAAGAAAATGCGTCGACAAAATGTCCTATGGAAGAGAAAAAAGTGGGGCTTTTTGTAAACAAGGGACCAATTTGGGCGATTAGAGCGACTGGGAGAAACCATTTTATCCAGGTGGTAAAATTCCCCTTATAGCTTAGCGAACTGAGCAAGAACATTAAGCTAGTGTAGGAATAGAAGTCATTCTGATGGGACGGCTCTAACGCTCCATGAGTCGCTTGCACGCACATGGCGAAAAGATAGTAGCATGATTCAAAACCCTCTATGGTTCTTTTGGTCGCGAGCACGTATATGAAAGCTGGAATTGGAATAAAAAAGAGAAGCAAGCGGGACCAGAAGAGGTATTCGAACCACGACCAGTTCACGTACTCCTTTGCGCTAAACAGAAAGGGTATCCAAAACAGAGACATCAGGCATAAAATGATTGCCTGTGCGTAGGGCGAGCTCTTACGGTATGTCGCTGGACTTAAATTGAAATCCATATGTTATGTTCGACTTTATTTTCAATTCTTGTTTCCCATAGACTAGGGAATTGGCGGGGACGTCTTGCCTCAGCACTGTCACAGCCCCGATAATAGAGCCGTCTCCCACGGTGACGCCATGCGGTATGGTTACATTGGCCTGAATAGCGACATGGTCCCCAATAATCAGCGGTTTTATGAGTCTGCGCATTTGAGTCCCGTTAGCACGGAAGAAATAATGGCCATCATCATCTATGGCGGTTAGATGCCAAGATGCGGATGAATTTTTCCCAAAAGAAATTCTATTTTTGCAAAAGATAATCGCGTTGTGCGCTATAAAGTTGTTCCCGCCAAATATCAGCGTTCCATTTTCTCCAACAAATATATCGCAACCATTAGCGATAAAGGCGTTTCCCAAAAATACCAGTCGCGCGTTTTTATCCAAGGAAATAATCGTTCTATCGTGGGACGGGTAGCCGAGGCCCGTTCCCGGCAGTGGAAAGCCGATGGTAACCTTCCCATGAACTTCAATTCCCGCTCCTTTCCGGAGCGAGAATTGAACATTTTTAGCGAAATAAATCTCTGAATTACTAGAGAATAATTTAACTCGTGCAAGAGCGCGGAGTCTGTTTAACCATGCTATCATTGATTTTCACCCACGTAGAAACTTGTTCCAAAAGTTTTCGCCTGCGCTGAAGAAGAAGATGATCATCGTTAATCTCGATCAGATCGGCTTTTCCTATTGAACGGGCGACGAGCGCTTTAGAGTCTTCCAAAGAAATTACCTTGTCATTCGTTCCATGAATGATGAGGAGCGCCTTAGGCTTCAGGACAGAGGCAAAATTATCCAAGGAAAGAGCCGCCCCCAGCGATTCAAGTTCCCGCCACATTTCCTCCGGAGTATAATTTTGGCAGTCCAAAGGAGCCTCTTCAAAAAGTCCGTCAACAAGCGCGCGCAATGACTTTCCAGAAGGGAATACCGACAAGGGCGCAAAAAGAATGAGGAGTTTTTCCACATAACGACAGCAATGAATGGCGAGATGCCCTCCCCAACTATGGCCAAAAAGCGAAATCGGCAAGGCATATTCTTTTTTTGCAAATTCCAAGAAATCGCCCATCTTCTCTTGCGACCCTTTAAAAGAAAACGTCCCCTTGCTTAGGCCAAGCCCGGGATAGTGGGGGATGAGGACGGCATATCCTAAAAGGCACAAGCGCTCCGCCAAATCGTAATTTTTTGTGCTCCATCCTGGGAATCCATGTAGAAAAACAAATAAGCCTTTGGGAGAATTTGATTCGACGGGAAAGAGTTCAAGGACGTACATTCCTTTGTAATAGTATGCCCGCGCATTTAAGAGGTTTGTTGTAGGAATCATCGCCCAAATTGGATGCTCTCGAAACGGAACACGGTTTAAAGTAACAAAGCGCTACCGCCTCGATAAACTAGAACTGAATCGCCCACCGAGCAAATCGTGTATATGAGGACGGCTAAAATTAATGTCTTACGTCCCTGCCATTGCCGCCGTAGCCTCTGCTACGACAATAGCTACGGCAAAAAGCAACGCCAACACTGGAACGACGCCAAGATAGAGTTTTATGCGATTAATCATTAGTTTCATTACGCCCCCCTACTATCAATTAGTATAGCATGCCTGCATTTGTGTTTTTATAAATAAAGCATTTTCTGATCGTAAGATGAGCCGGAAATAACCGCCCGCGCCAGGCAAGGGCTCTAATTTCAATTTTTTAATAAGAGATTTTGTCGTCATTTCACAAACCCCTCAATCTCCCGCGCCAAGGCGCGGACCTGTTCGAGCATGAGGCCTAGAAGTTCTTGGGCCTCTTTGGATGGGGCGTTTTTGAGTAGGGCCGCCGCGCTTTTAAGACTTGCGCATTTCGAGTTGACGGCGTGGATCAAGGTATCGAGATTGGGAGAGGGCGAAGGGTTCATGGCGCCCGTTTTCTGATGTTCGCGCCCGAACGCTTCATGGAATCATAAAGAACTCTCGTTGAGATTTGAAGGGCCTTGACGGTTTTGTTTCTCCGGTTTCCGTTTTCAATCAGGCTTCTCTGAACCAAGGAGTCGATGAAGGAGTTGAGGGCCTGGTTAAGGCCGTGTCCCAAGGCAAAGCGGTATTGCGCGTCGGTCGTGAAATCCCGGGCTTTAGTTTCCCCATGCGCGCTTTTAAGCAAGGGCTGAAGGGCCTCGGGCTCTATGATTCCCTTCGTTCCCGCCGACAGAATATCGACGACTCTTCTAATCTCCCTGACGTTTCCCGGCCAATCATGTCCGAGAAGGGCTTCCCGGGCGCGCGGGGAAAAGACCAGTCGCCGCTTTTCGCGGTTAAAGAAAGACAGAAGCGGAAGGATATCATCCTTTCGTTGGGACAGCGGTTTTAGGCGAATCGTCAGGCCATGGACGCGCTGAAAGAAATCAAAACGCAGGGCCTTGGACTCGACGAGTTCCTGTACATTCTCCAAGGTCGCGCTGATGATTCTAAAGGATGCCCTCTCGGGCTCATCCGAGCCCAGGGGATAAAAGACGCGTTCCTCAATGGCCTTAAGAAGCTTGGCCTGCATGGCGGGGCTCATGGATCCGATCTCGTCTAAAAAGAGCGTGCCGCCATCGGCCAAGAGGAGTTTCCCTTTGCGGTCCTCGTCGGCTCCCGTGAAGGCCCCCTTGCGAAAACCGAAGAGCTCCGCTTCCAGGAGTTCATCGTTGTAGGCCGAGCAGTTAATCGAGATAAATTCTCCCAAGCGGCCGGAATGGTCGTGGATAAGGCGCGCGAGATCGGTTTTTCCCGTTCCGGAGGGTCCTAATATAAGGATAGGGAGTTCCGAGGGGGCGTAGTGGAGGGCGTTTTCAATGCTTTTCTGGGTTTCCTTGTCCTCGGTGATAAAGCGGTCTTGGAAAATTCTCTCCCGACTCATCCGGTTTCGGCTGAGGAACCTGGAAAGGACGGCCTGGACATCGGAGCCTTCGTGGCCCTTGACGTAGAAATCTCGGCAACCGAGGGCGTAGGCCTTTTCCACGACGGGATCGGAATCATGTCCGGACATGACGACGGAGTAAATCCCCTTAGAGGCCGCGAGAGGAATTAAATCGAGGCCGGCCAGGGGCTGTGATTTCCCCAGATCGAGATCGATAAAGCAGAGATCGTGATTTTTTCCCTTTAGCTTGCTCAGGGCCGTCGCCTTGTCCGGGGCGAAGTCCAATTGATGGCCCTGGAGATGGTTTTCCATCACCTTGCGGGCCAGGGGATCGTCATCTACGACCAAGACGGAGAGTTTTTGTTCCATACTAGAAGGATTCTATCATATAAACATCCCAAAACGCAAATAATATTATTACAAAACGATATTATTAAACTCGCTTCCAAACACGCGCGATCCCCATTCCCGTCGAAAACCAATGTTGGCATAAAAATTGATCTGTTAAAGGGCAGAGGCCGGAAAATATGAGCATAGCGATTAAAGAAAAAGAAAGTTTGCTGGAAGGCGCGAGTCTTGTAGCTCCTTCATCGGCCAACCGCGTCTCCCATATTCCCTCCCGCTATAACGTAAAAGTTCAGGATGAATCGGGACAGTGGATCGTCTATAACAGCTTTAGCGGAGCGGTCGGGGCAATACCCAAGGAAAAGGAAGCCGAGATATTGCCCTTATTAGAGGACGGCGGCCAAGGTAGCCTTAGTGGAGAGGCCAAGACCTTAATTGAGCGCGGATTTTTGATTAAACAAGGAACCGACGAACTCCGTAGGGTCGCCCTCATGAAACAGCGTCGCCAAAGCGCCAAGGACCTGCATCTCATTTTAATGCCGACGGAAGAGTGCAATTTCCGCTGCGTCTATTGTTATGAATCTTTCGCGCGCGGGGCAATGAAGCCAGGGGTTCGGCAAGGCGTCAAAAATCTCGCCGCCCGCCTGGTGCCGAAGTTAGAAGCTATGGGCGTCAGCTGGTTTGGAGGCGAGCCGCTTCGCGAGATGGGAATTGTCGAGGAGTTGTCCATGAGCCTGATCAACTCCTGTCGGGAACACGGCGTTTCTTATTCCGCCAACATGACGACCAACGGGTATTATCTTAACGCCGAGAATCTCCGAAAACTATTGGCTTGCGAAGTGAGAAGCTTTCAGATTACCCTGGATGGGTGTCCCGAGCAGCATGACGCGATGCGCGTGCTTAAAGGCGGAGGCGCGACGTTTGATAGAATTTGGGGAAATCTCAAGGTGGCAAGACAGATACAGGAGCGTTTTAGCATTAAAATCCGCGTCAATTTTAATCAACAGACATTAGAGCAGCTGAGCCCCTTCCTTTCGCTTCTCCATTCGGAGCTAAAAGGAGATGAGCGCTTCAGCCTCTTTTTCCGCCCGGTCGGAAATTGGGGCGGCGCCAACGATGGGAACTTCCAGGTCTGCGATAAAAAGCCGGGCGAGGAATCCACCTTTGAGGCTTCGCGTACGGCCATTCGCCAAGGATTGCGCTCGGACATGGTTTATCCCTTTTTGCGCCCGCACGGATCCGTTTGTTACGCGGCCAACCCAAAATCATTCGTCATTGGAGCGGATGGAACGCTTTATAAATGTACCGTGGCCTTGGAAAATGAGAATAATAAGGTGGGATGCCTTCTGCCTGATGGAACAATGGATTTAAATCAAGATCGCTATGCCCTATGGGTTACTTCAGATGATTCGGATGACCCTGTCTGTCAAAGCTGCTTTTTTAGGCCTCCCTGCCAAGGATCGGCTTGTCCTCTAGTCCGCATCGAGTCAGGCAAGAGGCCTTGTCCGCCGGAAAAAAAGATGATCAAGAAATCTTTGATTACGACCTGGGAGAATTTTAAGGCTTTCGGTAAACTCGGAGAGGTCGGGACACGGATAAGTCGGGATTAATCAAAGGAGAATGAACAATGAAAATGAGACGCAAATTAACAGTAGCCGTCATTACCATGACTTTGGGACTTGTATTTGCCGAAGCATGGCCGGGGGAGTGGGGAGGTCTAGGAGATGCTTACGCTCAGGCCCAGACGTTGGTTAAAAAAGCGTCTGTGTCACAGGGGCGTGTGGATTCGAATTTTTCTGGAGACGAATCTCTTCTGCAATCAATGCTCATCGTCCACGGCGATAATGGGAAACTTATTATTAATGCGGGGGAACCTAAAAAAATCCGATACCAAGTCTCCTACACTCGAAATTCTGGTGATTGGAATTTTTTGAGGAATATATTTAGCAATAGGAAAGGCACTCTAGGAAAAGAATTTGGCAATACCGTCAAATTTGACAAGGTCCATGAGATGCTTGAAATCCATACAGCAGGCGGTTGGGATTACCAAGCGGAGCTTTGGGCGCCTCCGTCCGTGCAACTCAATATAACCAATCACAATGGAACCATACGTGTCATACACCATCAGGGAATTGTAATCATATCAGCCAAAAATGGAATCATCAAGGTAGATGCATCCGAAGGCCCAATAAAAATCAGGGAAGGTAATGGGCAGGTGATGGCTTCCGGCGGCGTTAAAGGGACGGATATACAAATCCATAATGGTACGGTCTCTGTTAAAAATAGCGGCCCTAAAAGTTTGATAAAAATAAATAATGGAGAGATTCTTTACTCTCCATGGAATATCCCCCATTCATTACGATGTATTGAAGCCCATGTTATGCTGGGCTCTATTGACATGTCTCCTCCGTGGTCCGCTTGTTCCCAGTCCACGGTTGATTTGGAAGTCAACAACGGCAGGATTGTAGTTCAATAAAATTCTCCAGAATTTCCTAATGGAGTTGTGGAGAAAATAATAATGGAGGGAAAGGAAAATGGTGTGGATTGCAGAGGCTCAAACGAACCTGGAAAGCATGCTGACAAATGGCGTTTGTACCGGTAATGGAAAATGCGGTCAATAACGCTGTAATCATTAAGGGCGCCCCTTAAATGGGGCGCCCGCCAATTTTCAAATGACAAATTACCATATAGAAGAGTTGACCTACGCTTATCAAGGCGCCAAGAGCCCGGCAATTAATGGGATTAATCTCTCCATCTCCCAAGGGGAAATTGTCGCCGTCTTGGGCCCCAACGGCGCGGGAAAAACGACCTTGATCCGTCAAATGTTGGGACTCCTAAAACCAACATCGGGAAAAATCTCGCTTTTTGGCGAGGATGTAATTAAAAATCCGCGCTACGTCGGCCGATATGTATCGTATCTCTCTCAAGAAGGCCTGGGGCCAGGCTTTGGACATTTGAGGGCTTTTGAGGCCGCAGCCTTTACCGGGATGCTCCGCGGATTAAGTAAGCAAAAGTCTCAAGAGCAGGCTCAAAATTGGATTGAACGCCTTGGCTTCTCCTCGATAAAAAATTCTTTAATCAAGAATCTTTCGGGCGGGGAAAAGCGCTTGGTTTCCCTGGCCGCATCTTTTATCGGAGAACGCCCGATTATCGTCATAGATGAGCCCACTAACGATTTGGACCCGGAAGCCCGAAGGCGGGTTTGGGAGATACTAGGAGAGTTGCGCCAGACTCGCAAGATGACCGTTATCTTGGTGACTCACAATATCCTGGAGGCCGATCAGGTTGTGGACAACGTCGCGGTCTTAGAGAAGGGTCGCCTTTTGGCTTATGAAAAAATCCATCTCTTTCGCCGGCGGGTTTCTGGGTTGCGCATGGAAATTTTCCCCGCCTCCCATGACCCGCGCAGTCTCCCTGAGGAATTGGCGCGCTATGGGGCCGTGGAATATAGCGGCGGGAGCTTGCGGGTTCTGACTAAAAATGGGAATTCAGAGGTCCTCCTTCGCTTTCTGGAAGAGCAAAGGCAAAAGGGCTTCGTGAGAGAATGGCGCATGAGAACCCCAAATCTCGAGGACGCTTATTTTGCGCTCGCCGGAAACGGCGCGAGAGACGACTCATGAAATTTAAAGTCGTGTTTTTGATGGAACTGGCGAAATTTAGATCGCAGTGGACTTGGTCAATTCTTTTGTCCTCGCTGTTCCCCTTGAGTTTCCTGTTTTTCCTTAAATCAGCCAGGCCCACCGCGGCCCTCTACGCCGTGTCGGGAGGACTTATCTTCAGCCTCGTTTTGAACGCCGTCCTCGCGATGAGCCAGGAATTGGCCTACCTTAAGGAAGGGGGCGCCCTGGACTATTACAGGACATTGTCCGTCAGCGAGATTAATATTCTAGCGGCGATGCTGGCGCGTTCCATCCTTTTTACGCTGCCGTCCTTAATCACAATCGCCGTTTTTAGCTCTTACGCTTTCGGAATGTTCATTCTTCTCCATCCCTTTTGGTCGCTGATGGTCCTGGGGATGGGCCTCATCAGTTTGTCCGGGCTCGGGACGTGTTTGGGGCTTGGACTCCCTAATTCAAGAACCGTCAATATCGGCAGTCAGGCGATCTATCTCATCATCGTCTTTTGCTCGCCCGTTTTTGTTTCCCAAGCTGCATTGCTCCCTGGATTTAGGCAACTTTCCTATTTATTGCCGACGACCTACCTAGCGGAAGCTTTGAGAACCTCGATGTCTGTCCCCATCCTGACGATGAACAATTTTTATATCCCGCTTTCCCTTCTCGCTTTATTTTGTCCCGTTTCCATCGCCTTGGCTTACCGCTCAATGAGCCGGATCGGAAAATAAGATGATGAGCTCCTAGGGAACCTCCAAACTCATGTCGAGGGCTGGGGCGCTGTGAGTGATGCGCCCGATGGAAATGCGGTCGGGGCCCAACTGCGCGAGAGCGCGAACATTTTGAAGATTGACGCCTCCGGAAATTTCGATTTGAATTTTCTTTGAGGAAGCGCGAATGAGTAGAATCGCTCCTTTGATTTGATCAGGGTTCATATTATCGAGCAAAATCATGTCGGGTTTGAGAGTCAGGGCGGCTTGAACACGGCTCATCCGATCGGCTTCTATCTCCACCGGAATTTTGGGATATTTTTTCTTTAAAAGGGCAAGACCGTTTCTTAAAGAGCCGAATTCCCAATGATTGTCCTTGAGTAAGACCATGTCGTAAAGCCCAAACCTGTGATTTTCCCCTCCCCCGCATTTAACCGCGTATTTTTCGAGAATTCTCCATCCCGGGAGGGTTTTTCTCGTATCAAAAATTTTGGCCCTAGCGCCGTGGGTTTCCATGACGAATTGACGGGTGAGACTCGCGATGCCCGATAAATGTTGGAGAAAATTAAGAGCGATTCTTTCCGCCGTCAAGATTTCTCGGGAACCTTTGATTTCAAGAATCTTTTGTCCGGCTTTCGCGGCGCGCCCATCCGGGACGATGATTCTGATTTTAGAGGCGCGATCAACTTTTTGGAAAACTTGTTTGGCGATTTCGGCGCCGCAAACGACGCCATCGGCTTTTAAAATGACGCAACCCCGAATTTTCGCGCTCGCCGGGACGAAAAAACGAGTCGTTAAATCGCCGCTTTTTCCCAAGTCTTCCGACAGGGATTGCTCGATGAGCCACGAGGGAGCTTTCATTTTCGCGACCTTTTTTTCGAAGCGGACATTTCTTTCAGCTCGAATAGTTGGTCTCGCAGTACGGCGGCCGTCTCAAAGTCGAGATTTTCAGCGGCTTCTTTCATTCGTTTTTCAATTTCCTCCGCAATGATGGGCACATCTTTTAAACCCAGCGGTTTTTCCGTTTCCCTCAAAAAGGAGCGACCGTCCCGTTTTGCCTGAGACTCAAATTCCTGAAGTTCCGAAACCGCTTTAACGATGGTTTTGGGCGTAATATTGAACTTCTTATTATATTCAACCTGTTTTTTACGCCGTCTTTCCATCTCCGATAAGGCCCGTTCCATGGAGCCCGTGCGGGAATCGGCGTACAAAACGACGGAACTGCCGACGTTTCGCGCCGCGCGCCCGGCGATTTGAATGAGTGTGGTCTCCGATCTTAAAAATCCCTCGTGATCGGCGCCGAGTATCACGACCAGTGAAACCTCGGGAAGGTCCAGGCCTTCGCGGAGAAGGTTGATGCCGACCAAGCAATCGAAAGTTCCGCGGCGAAGGTCCTGGAGAATTTGAATTCTTTCCAAAGGCTCGATGTCGGAATGAAGATAGCGAACGCGGAGTCCTTTGGCGAGCAAATAATCCGCCAAATCCTCGGCGGCGCGCTTGGTTAAGGTCGTCACCAAACTTCTTTCCCCTTTCTTAGTCTTTTCCCTAATGAGCGCCGTCAAATCTTCCATTTGACCCTCGGATGGATGAATGATGATTTCAGGATCGACGAGGCCGGTCGGGCGGATGATTTGTTCGACTACTTCGCCTTTCGATTTTGTCAATTCATAAGGCCCCGGAGTTGCCGAAATAAAAATCATCTGCCCGGCTAGGGATTCAAATTCGTCAAATTTAAGCGGGCGGTTGTCCAAAGCCGAGGGAAGCCTAAATCCAAAATCAACCAAGGTTTGCTTTCGCGAGCGGTCGCCCTCATACATGCCGCGAATTTGGGGAACCGTCACATGAGACTCATCGATTAAGAGAAGATAGTCTTTGGGGAAATAATCCAAGAGACAAAATGGACGTTCCCCTGGGGCGCGGCCCGACAGATGCCGTGAATAATTCTCAATTCCGTGGCAAAACCCGACTTCCTTGAGCATTTCCATGTCGTAGTGAGTTCTTTGCTCAAGCCTCTGGGCCTCAAGGTTTTTCCCCTTCGCCTTAAGCTCCGCGACGCGCTCTTTCATTTCCCCCTCGATAAACTTTAAGGCCTTTAAGCGGCTGATTTCATCGGTCACAAAATGTTTGGCCGGATAAATCCATTGGCTTGAAACATCCTTTATTTTTCTTCCGGTCAAGGGGTCCAATTCCGCGAGGTCCTTAACTCGGCCGTTTTCAAGAGAAGCCCGCAAGGCCGTTTCCTGATAGGCGGGGAAAATGTCGATAGAGCCCCCCTTGACGCGGAATTTCCCGCGCGTAAATTCGACCTCGTTTCTCTCATAGTGAATGGAAACCAGTTGTTCCAAGAGTTTCGTGCGGTCTTGGGGCTGCCCTTTACAAAGATAAATTGAGCTTTTTTCGTAATTTTCAGGAGAGCCGATGTTGTAAATGCAGGAAACAGAGGCGACGACGATCACGTCTCTTCGGGACGACAGAGCGCTGGTGGCTTTAAGGCGCAGGCGATCAATCCGATCGTTGATTGCGGAATCTTTTTCGATGTAGGTGTCGGTCGAGGGCACATAAGCTTCCGGCTGATAATAATCGTAGTAGGAAATAAAAAATTCGACCGCGTTGTCCGGGAACAGGGATTTAAACTCGCTGTAGGTTTGGGCGGCCAGGGTTTTATTGGGTGAAATGATGAGCGCCGGGCGGTCTAGGTTTTTGATGACATGGGCCGCGGTAAATGTTTTTCCGGATCCCGTCACCCCTAAGAGGACCTGGGACGGCGCGTTTTCCTTGATTCGGCGCGTTAAATTCTCTATTGCCTGCGGTTGGTCGCCGGAAGGCTTAAATGAAGACTTTAAGTGAAAGGGCATCCACCCCTATTATAATGCAAATAGGGTAATTCTAGGCATGGAACATTCGTTGAAAATACGCGACACTTTTCTTATTTCTTATACGTCTAAAAAAGCGCAGATCGTAAATCGTAAAAGGAGATGAAAATGAAAAAACTATCGTCAATGTTGCTGATCTGTTTGTCTGGATGGATGTTGGCCGCAGCAAGTTTGCCGGCGCAAGCGCAAGATGAGAGCGCGGGTTCCACTCAAGGCGCTTCTGTGGTCGGACAAGGTCAAAGCGGAGATGCTCAAAGCAATGTTCCAGCGGCTAAACGGAAAAGGCGTCATTGGCCATGCGCTCAGGATATAAAAAAATTGTGTCCTGATGCGAAAACTTGGAAAGAAAAAAGGCAGTGTCTTAAAGACAATAAGCAGAACTTGTCAAAGGCCTGCCAAGCCCGGATGAAAAAGATGCATGCCCGGGTGGGCGCTTTTAAAAATTCCTGTGGCGCTGATGTTCAGCAGTTTTGCTCTTCCGTTAAAGGACCGCGCGCGGTGCATCAGTGCTTAAAACAAAATTCGGCAAATTTATCATCTTCTTGCCAGGCCTTTTTAGCGAAGGCAAAAGCTCACTGGAAAAAACATCATCATAAGAAAACTTCTGATTCTCAATCCGCTCAACCTAGCCAACAATAATATATTCTTGGTTATCCGGCCCCCGCTCGCGGGGCGTGGGGCCGGGGGAGATCTTTATCACCGACGCGGAGATCGTTAGAAAGATTCGCAGGGGCCGTTCCGCCTTATATGCGGAGCTAATGCGCCGCCATTATCCAAAAATTTTTTGCCTTTGTTTGTCCCTTCTCAAAGATCCTTCTATGGCTGATGACGCCGCCCAAGAGGCTTTTTTAAAATCCTACCGCTCACTGGACAAATTTCGAGAAGATTCTTCTTTTTTGACGTGGATTCACCGAATTGCGGCGAACCGCTGCTTGGATTTGATCCGTCTCAAGGCCCGCGAAAAGGAAAATTCTCTGGATACGATGCTTGAAATTTCGGAGAACCATTCTTTCCGTGAGGTGGAGAGTTCGCTCTTAATTGAATCTTCGCTGATTAATTCGGATTTGGTTGAAAAAATTATGTCCCGGTTGCCAGTGGAATATCGTTTGATTTTAGTGTTACGCGAGGTTCAGGGATTCAATTATCAGGAGATCTCCCAGGTTTTGGAGTGCAGCCTTGATTCGGTCAAGGCCCGTCTTCGCAGGGCGCGCTTGGCTTGCGGAGAGGCTCTCCGACACTTTAAGATGGCGGGATGCGTCTAAATTGAAAGAAGAAAGATTAGGGTTCGTTATTAAATAAATGAAACACGAAGAAATGAAGGAAAAACTAGGGGCTTTTCAAGATGGAGAATTATCTCCGCAGGAACGTCTTGAAATATCGGCCCATCTTGCCATTTGCGTGGAATGCCGCGAGATTCAAAAAAGTTGGCAGAAAATCTCGGAGGTTTTGTTTCAGTCCCGCGGTTTTGTATCCCATCAAGAAACCGAGAAATTCGTCGCTCGAACAATGGAGAAAATCATTCCCCCTTCTTCTAAAGGAGCGGGGGCTTTCGCAGGATTATTTTGGAATTTTTTGACCCCGGCTCTGGAACTTGGTTTTGCCGCCCTATTTTTTTTCACCGTTCTTGGGGCATCCGACCGTTTTGCCGCCCCGGATACTCTTCTTCTTCTGGGTTCCAACAAGGATGTGGCGGAATTAATCTTGCCTTCGGTTAGCGGCCAGGGGGCAAATTGGTTTAATTCGTTATTGGAGGGAAGATGAAAATTTCTTGGAATCACGTCTTGATTGCTTTTTGCGTCGGGCTTTTGATTGGGGCTTGGGCCGGCATTCGCCATGAGAAGGCGGTCTTTCGTCAATTTTGGTCCCATGGGCCCGAAACCCGAAAAATTTTAGCTAAGCTTAGCCGAAAACTGGATTTGACTCCTCAGCAAGAAGGACAAGTTCAGCTCTTATTGGAAGCCAAGCGCGAGAAAATTCTAATTCTTCACCAGCAGATGAGAGCTCAATTTGAGGCCCTTCGTCTTTCGATGCGCTCAGACATGGCCCATATATTGAATCCTAAACAGCAGGAAAAGTTTGCATTGATGACTCAGGAATGGGACAAGCGGCATCATTGGGTCAAGGGCTCTTAGTATAATGAAGCGTGAAACGATTTAAAAAATCGATTTTCTTAGGTTTGCTTTGTGTTGGATGGGGGTGGCCCGTCTTCGCCGCTTCCGATTTGGCGGCGGTCCACGATTTACATGCGTTGACATGGAAAGAGTGCGTTAAAATCGCCCTCAAAGACAATCCCGATCTTGCCGCCGCAAAAAAAGCGATTGATTCCGCGCGCGCTACCTACTACGCCACTTGGAACGAGGTCTTACCGAGCCTATCAACCCTGGAAGACGGATATACCAAGGTGCGCTCAGCTAACCAATCAAGTTTTCTGGCTTCTAATGGAGTCGCCGGAGGCGGACTCCTTCCATGGACGCTCCAGGGGAATGCGCGTATGGATATTTTTAACTTTAAGGATTACCAAGACATCCGGAAATCCCATGCTTTTGTTTCTCAAATGTGGGCTTCTTACCGAACCAGTTCCGTGACGGTCCGGTATAATTTGGAAGTCGCTTTTTATCGCCTGCTTTTCGCCTATCGGATGATTGATGTGGCCAAGGATATTTTGAAGCTTCGGCAAGAAAACACCGACATGGTCCAGCTTCTTTACAACAACGGCCAAGAGTCCAAAGGAAACCTGATGTTGTCCAAGGCCCAAACCAAATTAGCGCAAGAAGCGGTGGATCAAAACCAGAGGCGGTTGCGTTTGGCTCAGATTCAATTGGATCAACTCTTGGGCCGGGAAGGGTTTGCCCAGGTTGCCGTTCAGGGAAGTTTGAATCTGCCTGATCCGCAAAAAGGGTATCCCGATATGGCTTCTCTGGTTGAAAATAATCCCAGCGTCCAACTTCAAAAAGCGATTTGGTGGGGGGCTAAAGCCGGCGTTGGGCAATCTTTAAGCGCGATGCTACCGAATGTCGGGGTCATGTATACTCGAACCGGGCTCGGAAACAATATGATTGCAACTCAAAACCCGAGTTGGTCTTTCTTTGGGTCGGTGAGCATGCCCATTTTCTCCAACGGCCCTTTGGGTAATTTCTTTACCTTGGTCAGCGCTAGGCGGACGGCCGATCAAAACGAGGAACAATTGCGCTCAACCCGTCTCTTGATTAGGGCGACGATGGAGGGAGCTTGGTATAATCTCAAAAACGAGGCGCAACTCGTCGATGTGTGGACTTATCGGGTCAAGGCGACGAAACAAAGAAACGATGAGTCCACGATTCGTTATAGCGCGGGGCTGATGACCTACGACACCTGGGAAATCGCCGTAACCGATCTTGTCAACGCCGAGCAAACCTTGATCCAAGATCAATTTTTAGAAACGCAATATTTGGCCGCTTGGGAAGAGGCCAAGGGTTTGGGTTTGGAGGATGAATGAGGAAAATTCTTGCTGGGGGATTGAGCGTCGTCATTTTAGCGGGGGCCGGGTTTTATTGGCATAAAAAAGACGCAAAGCCTAAAAATTCCGGAGAGGTTATTCATGTTCGCCGGGGGCCTCTGGAAGAAACGGTCGAGTCAACGGGAAACGTCGCGCCTTTAAACCGGGTTGAGATTAAGCCCGCCATCTCCGGACGCATCGATAAGTATTTAGTGGATGAGGGCAGCGTGGTTAAGGCCGGGCAAGTGATTGCCTGGATGAGTTCTTCCGACCGCGTGGCGATTATGGATGCGGCGAGATCCCAAGGCCCTAAAGCCCTTAAGAAATGGGAAGACAGCTACAAGCCGACTCCAATTATCGCTCCAATTTCCGGAGTCGTGATATTAAGAAACATCGTTGATGGTCAAACGGTTGATGCCGCAACGGTCCTTTTTGCGATGTCGGATAAACTGATCGTCATCGCCCAAGTGGATGAAACCGATGTCGGGAAAATCCATTTGGGAATGGCGGCGAAAATTATTCTTGACGCTTACCCTAATCGGACAGCGATGGGAAAGGTCTTTGATATTCTCCACGAAGGCGTCAATACTTCGAATGTAATCACCTACAATGTCAAGATTAATCTTGACGGAGGCGCGCCCAATTATTATAAATCTCAAATGACGGCAAACGCCAGTTTTATCATTAAGGAAAATAAAAACGCCTTGTTTGTCCCCGCCTCGGCCGTTAAACAAAAAAATGGAAAAAACGTTGTTCTGGTTCCTGGACCGGGTGGGAAACCTGAGGAGAAAGTCGTTTCTCTTGGTATTCAAGACGGAACCAATGACGAAATTCTCTCCGGTCTTCAGGATGGAGATTTGATCATCATTCCAGGGAACCATTATGTTCCTCAACAGGCGCAGACCAGCCCCTTGGCCTTTGGCGGGAAAAAGAAGAAATCAGATTAGAAAGAATGGCTTTGAATATGCCTATCATCAAACTGGAGAACATCCGGCATTCCTATAAAGTGGGACCGGGAAATTTATTGGTCCTCAAAGGGATTGATTTGTCCATCGAACAGGGGGAATTTGTTGCGATCATGGGGCCCTCAGGTTCAGGAAAATCCACCTTGCTTCAGATATTAGGGTTGCTAGAGCGGCCGACCCGAGGGCGCTATTTTCTCCTTGGAAAAGACGTGTCCGGATTGTCCGATGATGAGGGCGCGGCCTTAAGATCAAAGACGATCGGATTTATCTTCCAGATGTTCAATCTTTTGTCGCGAACCAGCGCCGTGGATAATGTTCTTCTTCCCGCGATCTACTCCGGCCAAGGCGTTTCCAGCTCAAAAGCCCTTGAGCTTCTCCAGGATGTCGGTTTGTCCGATCGCGTCCATCATAAGCCCAATCAGCTTTCCGGGGGTCAGCAACAAAGAGTTGCGATCGCAAGGTCTCTGATTAATTCCCCTAAAATCATTTTTGCCGATGAGCCCACCGGAAATTTGGCTTCCGATCAGGCTGATGAGATCCTTGAAAAACTTTGCGAGATGCACGCGCGTGGGATTACTATTATCATGGTCACCCATGAACAGGATATTGCTTCTTATGCCGAGCGCATCATCAAGATCAAGGACGGTCAGATTCAATCTGACGAAAAAAATACGAACCCCAAGCATCCATTAAACAAGGCGCAAAAGAGCCAAAACGAAGCCGCGTTCGCATCTTCTCCGCATGTTCTTTCGGATTTAAGCTGGCTGGAGGTCAAGGAGAATAGCTCCTCCGCCGCGAAAGCTATTTCCGCAAATAAAACTCGCTCCTTTTTGTCGGTTTTGGGAATTCTCATCGGCGTTTGCTCGGTGATCGCGATGTTGGCCATTGGGCGGGGAGCGCAAAAATCAATCGAGGCCAGAATTTCCGGCCTGGGATCTAATTTAATCATGATTTGGCCTTTTTCTTCTGCCGCTTTTCACGGAGGCACGGGGACGGTATCCCGTTTGACTTTAACCGATATGGATGAAATTTCCCATTTGAGCTCTCATATCGTCGCGGTCAACGGAGAAGTGTCGTCGGATGAGCAAGTCGTTTATAAAGATAAGAATACCAATACGGAAATTGATGGTGATCTAACCTCTTACGCTTCCATGCATTCCGCTCAGCCTTATTATGGCCGCTTTTTTACCGCAGCGGAAAACAACGATGTTGCTCGGGTGGCGATATTAGGGCAAACCGTCGTTGATACCCTATTTGGAAAATCTGATCCGGTCGGGAGGCAAATCAAAATCAATCGCATTAGCTTTAAGGTGATTGGAGTCTTGCCTCCCAAAGGGTCAAGCGCTTGGCATGACCAAGATGACTTGGTCGTCATTCCCCTTAAGACCGCGATGATGAGGCTCGGCCTCAATGGGTGGAGTAGTTCAAGCAGCCGCGGCCGCTATCTAAAGAGAATAGAAGTGGAATGCGATGGCCCTAATTCTATTGACGGAGTAATGGCGAAGATACGGACTTTTTTAAGGGCGAGGCACCACCTACCAGCTTACAAAGACGATGATTTTACCGTGCGCAATATGCAAGACATTCAATCTGCGCTGACCGGAACGACAAAGACTTTTGGAATTCTTTTGGGCATTGTCGCCGCAATTTCTATTTTAGTCGGCGGAATTGGAATCATGAACATCATGCTTGTTTCTGTCACCGAAAGAACGCGGGAAATCGGCCTTAGAAAAGCCGTTGGGGCGCCCCGACGCGCGATCCTAGCTCAGTTTTTAATTGAATCAGCCCTGTTGTCTCTCTTGGGAGGAACAATTGGAGTTTTTTTGGGGGTAGGAATCGCGTTTCTAATGACTCATTACGCGGGGTGGAACGCGATTGTAACTCCGCAATCGATTATTTTGGCTTTCGGTTGTTCCGCGTTGATTGGAATCATTTTCGGCTTTTGGCCCGCCCGCAAGGCGTCTTTATTGTCTCCCATCGAGGCTTTGCGTTATGAGTAAATTTCCTGCAAGCGGCGCGCGATATCCATAAAAATAAATGGCGCCTCCGTACTCATGGGCGGCGTCTTTTTCTTAACGGATCCAACAACTTAAGATTTTCCAGCGGCGACGCTGACGACCGTCACGTCAAAATTTAAAGTCTTTCCCGCCAAGAGAGGGTTGAAATCTAATACCACGTGTTTTTTGCCGATTTTGTAAACAGTCGCTTGGAAATTGCGGCCGTTTTGAGAACCCCCCACCGTAGAACCGACCTTAAGAGAAGCGAGATTCTTAAAAGAAGTCTTGGGAACCTTCACAAAAGCCTTCGGGTTAATGACGCCGTAGCCGTCTTGCGGAGTGACGACGACGTGTTTTTGATCTCCAGCCTTAAGACCCACTAAAGCGCTGTTGAGCCCCGGGATGATTTGTCCGGATCCCTCGATAAACATTAGGGGTTTTTTGCCGATGGAAGTGTCGACTATTTTCCCATCAACCTTGAGCGTATAGTCGATCTGAACGACCGAGCCCTTTTGAATTGTCTGGTTTCCCCCCGCCACTTTTTTGCAGGCGGCAAAACCTAGAATGGCGATACCGATGATCGCAAATGAATATTTAAGGTTAAATTTTTGTTTTTTGAGTGGCATGGTCATTTTCTCCTTAAGCCCGTATGGGCTATTATAGCTTAAGCGACTCCTATTTGAAGCCCGCTTTTTAAGATTGCGTCGATGTCATCCTGGTCGAGGACCTCTCGGTCGAAAAGTTTGGTCGCGAGGTCATCCAAGATTTTTCTGTGGGTGGCAAGAAGGTTTCGGGCTTTTTCATGGGCTTCGGTCACTAAGCGTTTAACTTCTTCATCAATGAGCTGCGCCGTTCTTTCCGAATAGGCGTTATGCTGTGAAATATCTCGTCCTAGAAAAACTTCCTGGTCGGGCTTCTTTAGAGATAGAGGTCCCACTTTTTCGGACATTCCAAATTCCGTCACCATTTTAGTCGCGTAGGAAGAGGCTTTAAGAAGATCATCGGAGGCGCCGGTCGTAATCTCATTAAACACCAATTCTTCCGCGCAGCGGCCGCCGAGAAGAACGGCCAAACGGTTGAGGATTTCGCTTTGGGAGGTCAGATATTTATCCTCGGTTGGAAGTTGAAGGGTGTAGCCCAAGGCGTGTCCACGGGAGACGATGGAAACCTTGTGCACGGGATCGGCATTCGGCAGGAGTTTTGCGACCAAGGTGTGCCCCGACTCGTGGTAAGCCACGATATTTTTTTCCTTGTCGGACATGATGCTTGATTTCTTTTGGGGCCCAGCCATGACCCGCTCGATTGATTCCTCCAAGTCGCTCATTTCGACTTCAGCCTTGTCTTTTCGGGCGGCGAGCAGCGCCGCTTCGTTGATGACGTTGGCCAAGTCCGCTCCTGAAAATCCAGGGGTGCGGCGTGCGATGACGGACAAATCAACCTTGGAAGACATTTTTACGTCTTTCGAGTGAACTTTTAGAATCTCTTCGCGCCCTTTCAGATGCGGGGCGGGAACATGAATTTGTCGGTCGAACCTTCCGGGGCGCAGCAACGCCGGGTCGATGACGTCCGGGCGATTGGTCGCGGCGATAAGAACGATCCCTTGGTTTTGCTCGAAGCCGTCAAGCTCTATGAGAAGTTGATTGAGGGTTTGCTCTCGCTCATCATGTCCCCCGCCAATTCCGGCGAAACGATGCCGCCCTACCGCGTCCAGTTCGTCGATAAAAATAACGGCGGGCGCGGTTTTTCGCGCTTGATCAAAGAGATCCCTGACGCGGGACGCTCCAACGCCGACGAACATTTCAACGAATTCAGAAGCTGAGGCCGAGAAAAATGGAACTCCGGCTTCGCCGGACACAGCGCGAGCTAGGAGGGTTTTTCCGGTTCCCGGTTGTCCAAAAAGGAGAACCCCACGGGGCATTTTTCCGCCTAATTTCTGAAACCTAGCGGGGTTTTTCAAGAACTCGACGATTTCCTGGAGCTCTTCTTTTGACTCGTCGCATCCCGCCACATCGGAGAAAGTCGTCTTTTTCTTTTTATCGTCAACCACGCGAGCCTTCGTTCTTCCGAAAGACATCGCCTGTTTCCCACCCATTTGCACCTGCCGGATGACAAAAATCCACCAGAGGGCGAAAAAGAGGACCACCCATCCAATGTTGACGATTAAGCTCGTCACCCAACTTCGATCGGGCTCCCCGGAGAAATTCTTTACATTGTATTTTTCCAGATCTTGCACAAGGTTTGAGTCGGGCAGCGGGATGGTCCTAAAATCTTCCGCTTTCCCCTCATCTCCTTTTATTTTTCCCGATATGAGATCCGGGCGCACCTTAACATCGCTGACGTTTCCGGCTTTGAGTTCGGCTTTGAATTGAGAATAGGGGATTTCCTTGTCGGGCATGGCCGGCGTTTTTATATTTTTAAAAAGGACGATGATTAGAAGAAAGGCCGCGGCCCATAGAATGAGTTGTTTGATATTTTTGTTTTCCATAGAGAATTGATTTTACTTTTTAAGAACGCCTATATAAGGTAGATTCCTATATTTTTCATTAAGATCAAGGCCATAGCCGACCACAAATTCATTGGGAATGGAAAACCCGACATATTTGGCCTGGACCGAAATTTTTCGGCAATCAGGCTTATCCAGAAGAGAGCAAACTTCCAGGGAGCGTGGGTTTCGAGTTTTGAGAATGTTTTCAAGATAGCTCAGGGTTAATCCCGTATCGACGATATCCTCAACGATGAGGACGTCTCGGCCCTCGATACTTTCTCGTAAATCTAAAAGAAGTCTTACAATTCCGTTTGATTTATCGCCAGAGTAAGAGGCAAGGCTCATAAAATCAACGCAACAGTCAATGGAGATTGCGCGCATTAAATCGGATAGAAAAAATACGCTTCCTTTTAATATCCCAATGAGAACGGGGTTTTTGCCCGCGTAATCTTTAGAGATTTGATTTCCTAGTTCCTTGACGCGCGCGAGAATCTGGCCCTCGGAAACAAGGACCTTCTTTATATCGGTATTAACTTTTTCGGGAGTTCCGTGCACAAGTGGCATCGTATCTTTTTATCATATAATATTTCTATTAATTTTTGTAACTACTCACGTCACCCCGACGCAAGCCGGGGTCCATAGCATCGACGTTCTGGATTCCGGCTTTCGGCCGCTTTCCAACGAACTTGGAAGCGGCACTTCCTCGCCGATGCTCGGTCGCCGGAATGACGAACCGGAGCAGTTACTAATTTTTTAAAAGGGATTTTATTTTAAATGGGCAAAAAAAAGGTGTGGGTTTTGTGTGGCGGAGAATCGGCGGAGCGCAATGTCTCCATGGTCAGCGCTCGGACTATTTTCAAGTCGCTGGACCCGTGCAAATACGAGAAAGAACTGGTCTGGATTTCACCCCAAGGCCAATGGTTTAAAAAAAGTGTTGTATTTATTGAACAATTTGAAAAAGTTGAAATCTCTAAAGGGCTGGATTTTTCTCAAAAGAAACGTTCATCGCGCTCATTATCTGATTGTTTTCACGTGAAAACCTTGCCGGATGTTGTTTTTCCCGCGCTGCATGGGCCTTTGGGCGAGGATGGCGCCGTTCAAGGATTTTTGGAGATGCTTCATATCCCTTATGTCGGTTGTGGTGTTTTGGGATCGGCCTTGGGTATGGATAAAGAATTCTCAAAAATTTTGGCCGAACGTGCGGGAGTCCCGGTTTTGCCTTACTTCTGTATTTATGATCCGAAAGAGGCTGAGAGCGTAGCGCGAAAATTAGGTTTTCCTGTTTTTGTGAAACCGGCGCGGCTGGGCTCTTCGGTGGGAATTTCAAAAGTTCTGTCCATAAAAGAGTTGTTCCCAGCGGTTAAAAATGCCTTTAAATATGATTCCAAGGTGTTGATTGAAAAGGCGGTTATGCCTAGGGAAATTGAGTGCGCGGTGTTAGGTGACCCTCGCGCTGAGGATTCTCGTTTTAAATTGCGAGCTTCTGCTCTTGGTGAGGTTGTCCCTCATTCTGACTTCTATGATTATAAAACTAAATATTTAACTCAAAATGGGGCAGGAAGGGAGATTCCTGCGAAATTAAGTAAGGGGCAAGAGGAGCAAGTCCAAGATTACTCTATACGGGTTTTTAAGGCCCTTGATGGTTATGGTCTAGGGCGAGTAGACTTTTTGATGGATAAGAAAACAAGAAAAATTTATTTTAATGAAATTAATACTCTACCGGGATTCACCTCTACCAGTATGTACCCCGCTCTTTGGGGCTTTTCGGGTCTTAAAATTCAATCCCTTATGGATATCTTGATTGAATTGGCGTTCAGAAGGGATACTGTCGCCAAACGTCTTAAGGCTGAACCATAAAGAAAATTCTTTCTGATTGATTTAAACCTTATAAACTGCTAGTGTTTGAGAAGGGCCGTCATTCCGGCGTAAGCCGGAATCCAGGCTGTAAAGCTGAATTAAAGAGCCGTTGGAAACCTGGACCCCGGCTTTCGCCGGGGTGACGAATATAAAGGATTTTATGAATCACTACACCAACATGGATAAGCTGAAAGTTTTCACGGGAAAACTTATTTGAAGATTATCACCTTAGCAAATCAAAAAGGGGGGGTTGGTAAAACAACCTCTGTTTTAAACCTGGGGGCTGCCCTCGCTCAAATGGGATTTAAAACCTTAATTGTTGACTCTGATCCGCAAGGAAATGCGACTTCCGGTCTTGGTTTTGATAAACGCGCATTCTCTCCTAGTATTTACAATGTCTTGGTTGATTTAATGCCCATTGATAAAGCGCTTCAACCTACTTCCATCCAGAATTTATTTTTAGCGGGTTCTGGAAAAGATTTAGCGGGCGCGGAAGTGGAATTAGTGCCAGCTTTAGCTCGGGAAAGTCGTTTAAAAGGCTCTTTTGCCGCAATTAAAAATCAGTTTGAATTTGTTTTGATTGATTGCCCTCCTTCTCTAGGACTCTTAACGGTCAACGCGTTGACGGCCGCTACCCATGTTTTAATTCCTATTCAGGGTGAATATTACGCCTTGGAGGGCTTGGCGCAATTTGTGGACACAATTAGCTTAGTGAAAAAGTCCCTCAATCCCCATCTTGATTTTTTAGGATGTTTTTTGACCTTATTTGACAGTCGCATGAGTTTGGCGCAGCAAGTTCAAGACGAGGTCCAAAAATTCATGAAGGAGAAACTTTTTAAGTCAATTATTCCGCGCAGTATTCGATTAGCGGAAGCTCCGGGTTTTGGAAAAACAATTTTTGAGCATGACGCTAAATCGCGGGGGGCGCTGGCCTATCTTGATTTGTCACGAGAAATTCTAGTCCGAATGGAGTATCTTTGCGAGTTGAATCATAGCTTGGGAACATCGAATGATCGAGATTCCGTGATGGCGGGGGAAAGCGCATGAGAAAAGCATTGGGCCGCGGTCTTGGGGCTTTAATTTCGGTTGAGGAACCACAAGAGAGTCAAAACAAAGAAGAGGGGGTTTTGCGTCTTGTTCCAGTTGAAAAAATTAACCCCAGTCATCTACAGGCGCGGAAAAATTTTGACCCAGAAAAGATATCTGAGCTCGCGGCTTCAATTAAACAGCATGGGTTGGCCCAGCCTCTCATAGTGTCTTATGACGCCGCGCGGGGCGCTTATGAACTCATTGCGGGAGAAAGGCGTCTAAAGGCCTGCATTTTGGCGGGGTTAAAAGAAGTGGAGGTATTGGTCAGAGAATTAAACTCGGACAAAGATCGCATGTTGGTTGGGCTGATTGAGAACCTTCAGCGCCAAGATCTCAACGCTATAGAAGAGGCGTTTGGATATCTGCGTTTGATGAAAGAATTTAAAATTTCTCAAAACGATTTGGCTCATACGGTGGGAAAATCAAAATCGGCGGTTTCAAATACCTTGCGTTTATTGGATTTATCCGAAGAGGTGCAAAAAGCCGTTCAATTCGGCCAGATCAGCGAAGGCCATGCGCGCGCTTTGCTCACAATCCCAGACGCGATTGAAAGAAACAGGATTTTTAAAATGGTCTTGGAAAATAAACTTTCGGTGCGCGAGACGGAGGATTTGTCCCGCCGGACCCACAGCACTAAAAATAAGCACGCGCAAAAAAACTCTCATGAGAAAGAGCCGGATGTTGCGCTGCAAGAATCTCAATGGCGGGAATTTTTAGGAACTAATGTCGAGATTCGCATGAAAAAGAACGGAGGTCAGGGGCAAATAGTCATCCATTTTTATGATCTGGATGAGTTTGAAAGACTGTCGCGATTATTTAAAAAATGATTAAATTTATTACACTTTTTTTATTTCTAAGTTTGCCTAAATTTTCTTATTCCGTGGCAATCTCCACCAGTTCCAATTTGCCGAACTATGTTTCTCTTTTGCCGGATATTCACGGTTTTGACCGTTTTTCGGATGGGGGGCCGGATGGCAATTGGTATATTGGTTTTAACAACGCGTGGATCGTGAAACTTCCCTCCGCGCCGATTGGCAATTTTACCCATGCGTTTATCGGCGCAAAAATCGGCCGGGCCAAAACACAGCCGAATCCCGATAAGCCGTGGCAACGAGATGTCATCAAAGGAAAAATCTACATGGCCGTTTCGCAGGTTCCCGCGTTTTCATCCGAACAAAGCTATTTTTTGACGGAAACTTCCGATATCTCCATCGATCCGGATTCTCCAGAATCAAAAAATCCGCGTGGAAAGGGGCGCTGGTTTTGGGCTGAAGTTCCGGTGGGGATGATCAGTTTTAATCAACCCAATTATTTGATTATTTGGTCGCCGACCGAATATTTCACTTCCGTCTCGAGTTGTCCCATTTTGGCGGCGGCAATGCCGGAAAACGCTTCTTCATCACAGGAGGCGTTAGCGTGGAATAACCATGATATATCGGGCGTGCCTCCGCGTTCGGTTGAAGGCGCGCTTGAAACTCCGATTAATATTTTCCCCGCCTTGGCGATTAAACTCGTCGGTCCGGGGGCGCAGTCAGCGGTGACGGTCCAGGATTTCTCCGTCTTTAAAGGAACGGCCCATTCCGTCGTTCGTTTCTCCGCTTCAGGGAAAGACATTGCAGGCGTTTGGGTTGAATCTTCCGACGATCAGTTAAATTGGGAAAGGATGAGCCCTATTCACCAATCACCGCCCTTTTATTTTTCGTTTGATAACTCTCTCCTCAAAAGCGGCAATTATCTCCGCGGCGTTGCGGAAGATGAAAGCGGCAATATTGGTTTCAGCATGCCCGCAATCATCCCTTAAGGCGCCTAAATCGCGAGATGTCTAGATTATCCGTCGGGGTGGTAGGGGCGACCGGTCTTGTTGGACGCGAACTTTTATTTTTCTTAGAGAAAAGAAAATTTCCTATTTACAGACTTGATTGTTTTTCCTCGGGGAAATCAAACAAGGGCGTTTCTTTTCAAGGGAAAAATCTTCCAGTCAAAAAGTTTAATTTTAACGAAGCGAAAAAAAATCAAATCGTTTTTTTTGTTAGCTCCGATGAGGTTTCCACGCGTTGGGCCAAGAAATTGGCGGCAGAGGGCGTTTGGGTTATTGACGACAGCTCCGCTTTCAGAAGCGATTCCGCCGTGCCGTTGGTGATTCCCGAAGTCAATAAAGAGGAAATTAAACCAAGCGTCCGCTTGATTTCGGGTCCTAATTGCACGATGACCGGCCTTGGAGTTGCCGGGTATTCGCTGCATAAAAAAATCGGAGTTGAAGAAATTAGGCTTGCGTCTTACCAGGCAGTCTCGGGCGCGGGGAGGTCCGCCTTGGAAGATTTTTTCTCCGAGGTTAAGAGAGATATTAAAAATTTTTCCCTCAAAGAAGGGCGCGTCCCTATTTTGAAGATGGGGCATCCGCGGCATTTGCCTCGGCCCATTTCCGCCAATGTGTTTCCCCAGGTCGGGCCTTTCGACTCAAGAGGATCCTCCGCAGAAGAAAACAAAGTTGCCTCCGAATTAAGAAAAGTATGGAAGGCTCCGAATCTCAAAATGAGCGTGACGGCGGTTCGCGTTCCGACGCTGAGGGGGCACTGCTTGTCGGCGTGGTTGACGCTCAAAAAACCCATTTCCCTTAAGGCCGCGGCGAAGCTGATTTCAATCTCAACGGTCGTAGAGGGCGCTCATTCTTACCCGACTCCGCGGGCTGTTGCGGGGAAAGAAGAAGTTTTCGTCTCCCGTATTCGGCGCGGATGTTCGCCCCGCGAAATCGTCTTATGGATTGCGATGGACAACCTTATTAAGGGCGCGGCTTTGAACTCCGTGCAGATTGCCGAAGAAATTTTGCGCCGTGGACTAATTTAAGTAGAATGAGGGAAAGAAGCGTCGCTATTTACAAGGGGGAAGTTTATGCCAACAGCTACTCAATTTGTTCCAGGACTTGAAGGGATTGTCGCCGTTCAGACGAAATTAAGCCATGTCGACGGACAAAAAGGGAAATTGATCATCGGCGGATATTCGATTGAGGAATTGGCTGGAAAGGTTTCTTTTGAAGAGGCGGCCGAACTTTTATGGACCGGCGCCTTGCCTTCATCCAAGGAATCGGCTAGTTTCCGAAAAGAATTGGCGGAGTTAAGAACGATTCGCCCAGAGACCTTGGATCTCATTAAGGTCGCAAGACATTCCCCGCCCATAGACGCGCTTCGAATGGCGTGCGCGACCTTGTCCTTAGATTTGTCTAACCCCAATGATATTTCTCCCGCCGCAGATTTGGCGGTTGCGAAAAGATTGACCGCCCGTTTCCCGACCGTTGTCGCCGCCCATGCGCGCCTGCGCCAGGGGCATGATCCGATTCCTCCACGAACCGATCTCGGCATGGCGGAAAATTTCCTTTATATGGTTTTTGGCGAAGTGCCGCACCCCGCCGTGGCCAAAGCTCTGGATACTTATTGGACAACCGTCATCGATCACGGCATGAACGCTTCCACTTTCTCCGCTCGCGTTATTGCCAGCACTAGGTCCGACATGGTCAGCGCTGTGACCGGAGCCGTGGGCGCGCTCAAAGGCCCCTTGCACGGCGGAGCGCCGGGCCCTGTTTTAGACATGTTGGTGGATATTCAGTCCGCCGACCGAGCGGAAGACTGGATTAAAAATGAGCTCAAGAACGGCCGCCGCATCATGGGATTTGGCCACCGGGTTTATAAAGTTCGCGATCCCCGGGCCGAGGTCTTGTCGAAAACAGCCGAAGCCTTGGCGGGAGCCGATTTGAGAAACCGCAAACTCTATGATTTGGCGCGTTCAGTTGAGAAAACGGCCCTAAAGGTTTTAGACGAAGCGAAACCCGGACGGAATCTCAAAACCAACGTTGAATTCTATACCGCCCTGGTCTTGCAGTCAGCCGGGCTTGTTCCTGATCAGTTCGTTGCGATGTTTGCCTGCGGCCGCGTGGCCGGTTGGTGCGCCCATGTGATGGAACAGCACGCACAGGACCGACTCATCCGTCCGCAATCGGAATACCTGGGGCCGCAGAATTTAGTCGTTTCACGTTAAATCGAGAAATTTTTGTAACTGATCGGGTTCGTCATTCCGGTGACCGAGTATTGGAGAGGAAGCGCCGCATCCGAGTTTGTTGGAAGGCAGCCGAATTTTGAACGCTAAAAAGCTGTTTTTAATTTCTCTTTTCGCGCTTTTCGGCGCGGGTTTATCCCTGCTTTTTCCCTCAGATATTGAGGCGAGCCCCTTAAATCGGGACAAGGCGGTTCTTGGGCGGGCAGAGGCGGCTTTTAAGGCCAAGAACTACCGAGTTTCGTTCCGGCTTTTCCTTCGCGCCGCGCGCGGAGGCTCACCCGTCGCCCAAACCTACGTGGGGATGCATTACTTGAAAGCTTGGGGAGTTTCCAAAAACCCCGGCAAGGCCTTGATCTGGTTTTCAAGGGCGGCTCTGCGAGGATATCCGAGAGCCGAGACGGCTCTCGGGATGATGTATGCCTCGGGACTTGGGGTTCCCCGCGATTTTAAGAAGGCGCGGTTTTGGCTCCACAAGGCGGCCAGGGCCGGAGACAAAAACGCCGCGCGCTGGCTTGATTCCATAAAGGGCGTCTCGCCAAAACCCTCCTCCGTTAAAAAACCGCCGGAGACTTCGAGAGCGCCGCCGAAGCCTCCAAGGCCGCTACCAAAAATTTCTCCCGCCGCTCCCGCCGCTTCCATCAGTTCCGCGCCTTTAGTCTTCCCTCCTCATCCAAAAGCGCCTCACTTGGCCCGGAAAAATAAATCGCCTTTTTATTTCAGCGGTGGGCTTGACCCCTTTTTGGCGGCAAGCGCGGATACGGCGGGCGGAAACTCTTTTGCCGGAGCGGGGCTTGGAGCTTTTGGGAATGTCGGCTGGAAAAGATGGGATCTGGAGTTGGGGTATAATTTTTTGTTTGAAAGCGGGCTCAAATCGGGCCTGACCCCTCAGTATCAAAACGTCCGATTTTTCAACTTGATTCCGAAATTCAAGGTCTCGCCCGGCGCCCAATTTGGGCTGGGGTTCGGCGATTTTTCCTCCTCATCCTCGCTCCACGGCCCGGGGGCCGTTTTTTCCGCTGTTTTTCCTCTCGAAAAAATTTTGAGGATGAAGGGATTTTATCCCATTCATCTCGCCTCATCTTTTGAGGCCTTTTGGGTTCCAGATTCCGAGCGCTTGTTTGGAATCCTATTCGGCCTGAGATTGGGCTTGGATAAAAAATGAGGCGGCTGATTTTTTGCTTCGCGCTTTTTTTGCCGGCCCAAAGGCTTTACGCCCAGGCCGCGGATGCGGGCCTTGCGGGATCTTTTATGCGCCTAGGGACAGGGGCGCGCGCCTTGTCTATGGGCGGAGCCTATGCCGGCATAGCCGATGACATCACGGCTCTTTACTGGAATCCGGCGGGGCTGGCCAACATCGGGAAAATGGATTTGGGAGTGACCAGCATCATTCTCCCTGAAAACACATCCAGCAATTTCGCGGGGTTCGCCCTTCCGACGGATAAATCCAGATACGGCGTTTTCGCGGCCGGGCTTTTGGAGGAAAACTCGGGAGGATTTCAGGGGCAATTAAATCCCTTTGACGCGCCGACCAGCTTCTCCATTTCCAACGATCTCTTTATGGCCGGTTGGGGGATGCATTTCCAAAATCTAAAATACTTGCCCGGAACCTTGAATGTGGGAGGGACAGGGAAAGTTATCCAGCAAAAAATAGGGTCCGCCAATTCCTCAAGTTGGGGAGCGGATCTCGGGGTTCAGTATCAGCCGATTCCAGAGGTTTCTATAGGGCTGACCGGACAGAACTTGATTGCCCCGGTCGAAAATTTTTCCGGGGTCCCGGTTCCCGACGCGAAAACCTATTCGCTGGTTCCCTCCTACCAAAAAGACTTGAATTCCGAGCTCCGCATGACCGTCGCTGGGGGCCTTGAATACGCGGCGGGGGTTTTCGAGCGCTTCATTGGATGCGAATTTCTCTACGACCAGATCGTGGCTTTCCGGGGCGGGCTTGATTCCCAGGGAATGACGGCGGGAGTCGGATTTAGGTACGACGATTTCCAGGTGGATTACGCCGTCATCTTCAATCAAATCGCTCCCAGCCAGATTATCTCCCTGGACGTTCGCTTCGGCAAGACCGCAGCGGAAATAGAGGCCGAAAAAGAGGCCCTCTTGAAAAATCTTTCGCAGTCCCGCGCCAAGAGGGCCGCGCACGATTATTATCTGGAGGCCTCTGAATCCGAGAAAAGCGGCGATTACTCCAAAGCCGCGCGGGATTTGGACGCGGCCTCGGCCTTGGATCCGGACAACCCTGAGATCGAGAAAAAACGCGCCGAAGTGGATGCAGAACTTAAAACTCAAATGCGCCTTCGGTCCATAGAAGAGGCCCGATCCCTGGCCCTTGGACAATACCGCCAGGGAAATCTGATTTCGAGCCTTCAGTACTGGAAGCAGATTCAGAATCTTGATCCAAAAGACGCCGAGGCGAAAGCGTATGTCTTAAAAATAGAGAACAGCTTCGGAAAAGAGGAGAAAAAACGCCTAGCCGAGGCCTTGGCCGAGGCGCAAAAGAGGAAGGAACTCGAGCGCTTGGCCCGCGCGGGCGGACTTTTGGTCGAGGGAAAATACGATGAGGCGATTTTAGAGGCCAAGAAAGTCCTCAAGGACGATCCCGCTCAGGCCGACGCTCAAAGAATCGTCAAGGCCGCCGGGGAAAAGCTCAAATCCAGGACCGGCGAGATTCTCTCTTCGGCCCTCGCCGATTTTAACTCCAAGAAATACCGGAACGCTATAGAACTTTTCGAGAGAGCGTTAAAGGCCGATCCGAAAAATAAGGAAGCCTTGGAAAAAATCAAGATTGCCAAGACCGCCCTGCGCTATGAGACCAGCCCCGAGGAGAAGAAAACCCTTGAAAGGCTCTATTACGATGCCGTAAACTTGTATCTCAAGGGCGATTATCCCGCCTGCGGAGAAATCTTGAAAAAAATATTCGATTTAGATCCGGTCAACGAGGACGCGAAAAAATTAAAAGCAAAATTAGACGCCGTGATGCCCGGCCAATGATGAGAAAAACGCTCATAGCTTTACCCGTTTTTTTAGCCTTCTCTTTGAGCCAAATTTACGCCAACACCATCAGCGGGCAAGATTGCCAAGGCCAAGATCTGATTTGCGACACCAGCGGCATACCCAGTTGCGGCGGGGTTGTCTGTTACGGAGGCAGTCCAGGTAACACTTTTCTTACAGGTATATTCACCAATGTCGGGCTTTTTCAAGTTTCCGGCGGTAACTGGATTTATACGGTTAGCAATCAGCCATTTGCGGTTTTTGCCGCGACGGTGAATATCATCGGCACTATAGATGCCTCCGGCGCAGGCGCTCCTGGTGGAGCTGGTGGGTCAGGTTCTCCTACTGGGGGAGGGGTAACAGGTTCAGGTCCATCGCCTGGAACTTCTGGTCCCTATAGTAGTTCCGGAGGATCGGTCAATGCGGGTGGTGGAGGCGGCTATGGCGGGGCTGGCGGCAATGGTTCTCTCCATCCGGGAAGTCCCGATAGTCCCGGGCAGGGAGGGATTTCTACTGGGACCATTGATCTTGATTCTATTCCAATGTCTACCTCTTCAGTTTCCATGGGATCTGGCGGCGGAGGAGGGACCGGACAACAACTTGTTGTATCTACAGAACCGCCGCATGATGGCGGCGTAGGCGGATACGGGGGAGGGAGTATTTATATTGAGGCGGATTCAATAACTGTCTCCGGCGCCATTCTTGTCAATGGGAGCGCTGGGAGTGATGGGATTAATAGCGCTACTATCACTTGGTCAAATTCTTCCGGCGCTGGCGGAGGTGGCGGAGGCTCGGGAGGAGGCATTCTTTTACGTGGGCTTAATGTTCTTGATCTTGAGACTGGAATTGGTTCGCCTCCTGGTCTTCACGCCGATGGCGGAGCGGGAGGCGGCGCTGATGGATATTCTGCTTACGGAGGCGGCGGCGGAGGCGGCGGAAGGGTTAAATTATTTTATGGTGATAGCTTGACAAATAATATTTCCATATCTACGGCTGTCGGACCTGCGGGAACTATTTCTTTTGGAGATTCAAACAGTACGACCGGGGTGTCCGGATCCAGCGGAACAATTTTTCTTGGCGTTGTAGCCTCTTCCCCGACAAACTTATCCGTTACTTCTGTGGGAAATAACGCTATCAGCTTTCAATTTAACGCAACTCCTAGTTTCGGCAGCGCCTCATCGAACTCTGACTCTTATCATGAATATAATTTCGTTTCTACTATGACCGCGCCCATGACGGCTTCAAGTAATTTTATTGGGCCAATCAGCACGGTTCCCGTCAGCGGCACATATAGCCACACGGAAAGTAGTCTTACTCCTAATACTTTATACCAGCGATTTGTGACTGCTTATAGCGACTATGGCGACAGCCTTCCAAGCAACGTTGTTTCCACCTGGACATGGGCGGATGTTCCGCTCCCTCCAACGATAACTGGGAGTACTGACACAGTTGTTGCCGATTGGACGAGCGCAAATCCATCAGGAACAACGTACTACGCAGAAATATCCACAATGAGTTCCATGGTTCCAATTTATTTATCATCGAGCACGCAATATAACCAAGCGGATTTTAATTCATCCCTGCCTGCCAACACCACCTATTATATTCAAGTTCAAGCAATTAATGGCTCTAACATAGCGACGGCGTTTACTTCGACTATTGCCTGGCCGACTTTTGCCGATGTTCCCTTCAACCTCAACCCGTCCGCCGTTTTTGAGAGTTCAATAACTCTTTCTTGGTCTGCCAACGATTCAATTGGGACCACCTATCTTGCGGAAATTTCTGAAGATGGGTTTTTAACAATTTCAAGCAGCCCTGAAACCGCTAGTTCCAATTTCACTTTTAAACCGCTCCGTCACAACACGACCTATTATTTCCGCGTTGGGGCCATTAACTATGCGGGAAGTACAAGCGCATTTAGCTCCATTATCTCTACGATTACATTGCCCGGCGTTCCGTTGCCTGCCGCTTCGACATTCACCAATGTGACGGCCGACGGTCTGACCGTCAACTGGGGGCTCGACAATCCCAATGGGACGAATTTTTATGTCGAGATCGCGACGGACCCTACTCTTTCTTCGACGGGGAGTTTCGCGACTCCCGCCGTGTCCACTCAGACTACAAACAACAATTTCTCTTTTCCAATTTCATCGTCTCTCGGGGGCGGAGCTCTGTCTTTCAACACCACTTACTACGCCCATGTCCAGACCCAGGGATACGGCGGAGATTTGAGCGCCTTTACGGCCATTGCCGCGACGGCGACATTGGCGAATATTCCCGGAAGTCCCGTTTTTTCTCAAGTTTATTTCACGAGCTTTACGTTTTCCTGGAGCTCGGGAGGCGATCCGCCGCAGACAAGCTACACTGCTGAGATCTCGTCGAACGGCTTTGTCAGCTCCATCTCTTTTTCGACGACGGATTTGAGCGCTACATTTGCGGGTCTGACTCCCGATGTCGCCTACGACGCTCAAGTCGAGGCCGTCAATTATAACGGCCTCAACAGTAATTTTTCAACTGTCGAGTCTACGACGACACTGTCTGAGACGCCGACAATTTCTGGGTTTTCAAACGTCCGGGCTCAGGCTTTGAGCGTCAATTGGCAAAGCGCGGGAAATGGTTCTGGGGCTGATTATGAGATTGATTTGTCAACCAATAGTAATTTTTCCACGCTTTTTTCATCAGCGCAAACCTTGGCCCTGTCTTGGAATTTTTCAAATTTATTAGTGAATGACACTTTTTACGCGCAGGTGAGGGCTTTGCCTAGCGGCGCCTTTTCACCGCCTGTTTCAACGGTGACATTGACGGTTGCGCCAAGCGTTCCTTTGGCTTCCAACGCAGGTTTAAGCAGTTTTACCTGGAGATGGTCGGGACTTGGCAATCCGCCGGGGACGAGTTATTTTTGTGAGATCTCAACCAACTCTTTTCAAACTCTGGTTCAATCCTCCCAGACTTATAATTTGCAGGCGGTCTTTGTCGGTTTAAGCACAAATACAGTTTATCAAGCGCAAGTTGGGGCCGTTAATTTTGGCGGAATGTTGGGGCCTTTTTCAAGTCCGCTAGTTTCCACATCCACACTGGCCGCCGTTCCGGCCAATATTCAGCCGCCATTTAGCGGGCTTGGCTCCAATCAAATGACATACACCTGGGAAAATGGCACAAATCCCGGGGGCACGAGCTATGTTCCGGAGATTTCAACCGCGCCGGACTTCTCCGTGTTTACCGCTTCAGACACGACCTTGGCTTTAAGCGATAATTTTAGGGGACTTTTACCCAACACAACTTATTACGGGCGGGTTCAGGCGCTCAATTATGAGAATATTCCAAGCGTGTTTTCCTCAACGCAATCTGACGTGACTTTTGCGCTTGCTCCAAGTTCTGCGTCGCCGGTTTTTAGCGCGATTTCAAGCGCGGCTTTATCCGTCAACTGGACCGGCGGCGGAAATCCCGCCGGCACGGAATATGAGGCGCAGATATTGATCGGCGGATCTCCCATCGCGAGCAGCGACACCTTTAATTTCAGCGCGCCTTTCGCGTCTCTTTTGCCGGACACAACCTACCAATTTCAGGCCGCCGCGTTAAATTACGCTCAAATCAGTTCGTTTTCGGCGGTTGTCTTTGAGACCTCGACCCTGGCCGCCCTCCCCCAAGCCGCTATTCCGTCCGAGGACGTCGTCTCGAGCGTTGCGATAACGGCGCAATGGAATTCCGGAGGAAATCCCTCGGGCGCCCTTTATGCGGCCGACGTTTCAACATCCGCCGGTTTGAGTCCCGTTTTGGCGACCCAGGAGACAAATTCCCAATTAAGCGCGGTTTTTAACGGACTCGCCCCCGATACCACGTATTATTTTCAGGTTCGGGCGATCAACAACAACGGCATCGCGAGCTCCAACGCGCCCTTGGGTTCGGCCGTGGGCTACGCCGCTGCCCCGAGCGTCTTAGCCTCGACAAGCACGGGGCTGGTTTCCGTCTCGACTTTCAGCTTTACGAATTTAGTCAGCACGGGACCCGGCGGCATCGGATTTTACCGCCTGGCGTTTAACACGGATTCCGTCTATTCTTTCACCGATTCAGAGCCCATTTGGACGGGACTTTCCTCCACCCAGACCGACGCGAGCTGCAACGGGAGTTGGTCTCTTTGGCTCAAGAGCTACAACGCCCTGGGTCTTGGAGACGCCGCCGCGGGCTTCGGGCCCTTTATCATTTCCTCCAACACCCCCTCTTCTCCCGGGCAGCCGGTTTCCAACACCGGCAAATACGCCTCGACGTCTCTGGGCTGGAACTGGTCTCCGGCTCAGGAATGCGGATCGTCTTCGGGAATTAGTTATTTAGTTTCGGTCGGGACTTCCACGAATTCCTTCAACGTCGTTTCATCTTCGAACGTAGGCCAAGCCCAGAATTTCGTCGTCCCTAATTCCCTCGTCGTAAGCGGCCAAAGCTATTACGCGGTTGTCGAGTCCTCCGACTCCGTTGGAAAGTTGGGGTCCTTTTCCATGATGTCCGGCTCCGTGACCGATGATCAAACCTCTCCGCTTGCCGGAATACCGCAGGCGCCTTCCTATAATTACGTCTCCACCGTGACTTTTACCTGGACCGCCGCCACCGATTCCATTTCCGGCATCTCCGGCTACGTTTTTGAATTGGGGACAAGCCAAGGCGGAAGCGATGTCTTCAATCAAAACGTCGGCGATGTTCTTTCCTATGCGTATACTTTCGCCTCGGACGGGGTCTACTATGCGCGCGTCTCAGCTGTGACCGGCGCCGGGCTCGCCGGAAATTTTTCGGCCTCTAGTCCTCCAGTATCGGTTTGGGTCACTTCCCAATCAAAACCGATTTCCGCTCCTTATAACTGGCCCAATCCCTTCAACCCCAACAAGGCTCCAACCAATGTCGGCTTTTACGTCGCCTCACCTGCGACCGTTACGCTTAAAATTTTCACTCTGGAGGGAAACTTGGTCTACAGGGTGAGCGCTCCGGTGAGTTCGCCCGGAAACGCAATTTGGCCCTGGAGTGGGAGAAACGGCGCGGGACGGATGATAGAACCGGGGGGATACATCGCCGTCATCGAAAAAGATTACGCGAAATCAAAGGAAGTCCAGAGATTTAAAATCGCCGTTATCTATTAATTTTTAGTTTAATACGAAAGGGTTATGGGAATAAAAACCAGCTTGGGCGGAAAAATTTCAGTTTTAGTTTCGTTGGCCCTTCTTTGCGTCATCGGAGTCATGGCCCGCCTTGTTTTTACTTACATAGAAGATTCCCGAATTCATGAAATGACGATTCGCGCTGAGTTTTTCGCTCGATCTGCGCGCGAGGCGCTGATTCCCAAGCCCGATCGTTTCGCCTTGATCTATCAAGTTCAGCAGGTCAAAAAAGAGGAGAAAGCGGCGGTTTACGCGGAGATTGAGGACGCGCGGGGAATGATCCTGTCCTCGACCGATCCCTCCTCCATTGGGGAGGCCGATCAAACGGAGGCTGGGCGGCGGGCCTTGTCCGCTCAAGATGTCTTGACCCAAACCTTGGGCGGCGGGCGAAAGATAGACATCGCCGTTCCCATTTTCGCCGGGAAAAATAAAATAGCGATCGCGCGCGTGGGCTTTACTCGCAAGTCCATCGCCGAGGCCATGGCCGGGGCCAAAACGCGTATTTTTCTGATCGCCTTGGCCTCCCTTTTATTCGGCGTTTTGGGGACGATCCTGATTGTCCGCAAGATGACGCGGGCCCTTCTTGTTTTGGCCAAGGCCGCCGAAGAGGTTCGGCTGGGGAATTTAAACGTGTCTGTCGCCTCCAACAGCCGGGATGAAATCGGCGCTCTTGCCCGCTCTTTTAACGCGATGGTCTTGGGCCTTAAGGAACGCGAGTTTATCCGCAGCACCTTTGGAAAATACGTCAGCCCCCAGGTCGCCGAGGCCGCGCTCAAGGGAAAGTTGAAACTTGGCGGAGAGAATATCCAGGTGACGGTTTTGATGACGGATATCCGCAATTTCACGGCGACATCCGAGAAAATGCCGCCCGAAAAGGTTGTCGAATTTTTGAACGCCTTCTTGACTCGGATGGTTCGGGTCATCAGCGCGCATGGAGGCGTCGTTGACAAATTCATCGGCGACGCGATTCTGGCCGTTTTTGGGGCGCCAAACCCTCTGGCCGACCATCCGCAAAAAGCCGTCGAGGCCGCCTTGGCCATGAGGGCCGAGCTTGCGAAGATGAACGCCGAGAGCGCCGCGCGGGGAGGAGGGGCGTTAAAGACCGGGACTTCTATTCATACGGGAGAAGCCGTCGCCGGAAACGTCGGCAGCCCGGACCGCATGTCCTACACTGTTATTGGAGACACCGTCAACCTCGTCGCGCGATTGGAAGAGCTCAACAAAAAATTCGGGACCGACATCATCTTGTCATCGGAGACCGTGAGGCGCGTCTCGCCTCGGGGATTTGGCTTTCGTTCCTTGGGGACTATCGACATCCGCGGCCGAAAAGATCCGGCCGAGATTTACACCATTGCTTAGATTTAGATCCAGGCGACCGTGGGGGAGAGCGGGGTCTATTTCGCCGTGCTTCGAAGCAAGGGAGCGGCAACAACCCTAAAGATCGCCGTTCAACGATAACGCAAGAGAATGGGGAAAAGGGGCAGTCCCCTTTTCCCTTTGAGCGCCGCCGAAGATGTCCGGCTGGTGAGTTCTCGCCACAACGCCGCATTTCTGCATTTTATAGTTGACAAATACTGTCGGAAATTAATAGTCTAAACTCCTAAGGAGAAAAAATGAATAAATATGAATTTGCCGTACGCTGGTTCCATGTGATCGCGGGCATTGTCTGGATTGGGATGCTTTATTTTTTCAACTTCATCAATGTACCGCTTCAAGCCGATCTTGACGATGCCGGGAAAAAGGCCGCTAACCCGAAACTTTTGCCTCGGGCTTTATGGTGGTTTCGCTGGGGCGCGATGATGACTTTCTTTGCGGGGCTTCTTCTCTACGCTTTAATTTATATGTATGTTCCGGGAGTGGGCTTTAGCGCCCAAGGGCTTCGCGCGCCGTCTCCATGGCTTTTGATGGGGATGCTCTTTGGAACGATCATGTGGTTTAACGTCTGGTTCATCATCTGGCCGGCGCAAAAACAGATACTCTCCGGAAAAGCCCCGGCGGAAAAGTTGCCCGCTATTCGTAAAAAAGCCTATCTTGCTTCCCGCACCAACACCTACCTTTCCGCGCCGATGCTGATGGGAATGTTGGCCGCTAATCATTTAAACGCGGCGTTCACCTTGCCGCGCGCGATTGTGGCCATCGCCTTGGGGTTCTTGGCTATTTGGATGGCTATTTGGCATTCGTATAAAGTTGGAAAAACCATTTAGTCGCAAATAAATGATACACTAGGGAGTGCTCTTTTCAGAACTTGGTCTTCATCCCGATTTAGAACGCGCCGTCAAATCTCTCGGCTGGGAACAGCCGACGCCGATTCAGTCCCAAGCTATTCCCGTCGCTCTCAAAGGAAAGGACATTCTCGGGTGCGCTCAAACCGGAAGCGGAAAAACGGCTGCCTTTGTTTTGCCCATTCTTCATCACCTGCTCACTCTTCCCGGACACGGCCTCCGCGCTTTTGTAATTGTTCCGACTCGCGAGCTGGCGGCGCAGGTCGAGAATTGCTTTAAGGATTGCGGAAAATTTATCCAGATTAAAACCGCTTCCGTCATCGGAGGCGTGGGTTACGACCGTCAGAGAAAATTCATGGCCGGCGGGGCTTCCGTCGTCGTCGCCACTCCCGGACGGCTTTTGGATCATCTTAAAAACGGCCGCTTTAAAATGGATTCCATTAAATATCTGGTGTTGGATGAGGCGGATCGAATGTTGGATATGGGTTTTTTGCCCGATATCCGCGCCATCATTTCCCGGCTTCCTCGTGAGAGACAAACCATGCTTTTTTCCGCGACCTTGGTTAAAAAGGTGGAGGAAATCGCCGCTTTTGCCTTGAAAAATCCGGAAAAAGTCGAGGTTTCCCGGCCGACTGAGACCGCCGAAGGAATCAGCCAGGTTGTCTATCCCATAAGTCAAGTCCAGAAGACCGATTTGTTGACGGCGCTTTTAAAAGCGACGGAGATGCGTTCGGTTCTTGTGTTTACCCGGACAAAAAACCGGGCCGATCGGCTGAAAAACAGGCTGGCCGACCAAGGATTTTCGGTCGGTATTTTACACGCCGGGAGAACTCAAGGCCAGCGGATGAACGCGATGGAAAATTTCCGCACTGGACGCACCCAGATATTAGTCGCAACCGATATCGCCGCGCGCGGCATCGACGTTCGCGAAATCAGCCATGTCATTAATTTTGACGTTCCGCAAAATCCCGAGGATTATATTCATCGGGTGGGCCGCACCGGCCGCGCCTATGGGGTGGGAGATGCGATGACGTTTTGCGATAGAGAAGAAGAGCCTTTGATTGCAGTCATCGAGCGTTTTACGGGAGTCGTCTTCCCTCGGGCGATGCTCCCAACTTTTTCTTACGCGATAAAACCCAATCTTGAACCGCCGAAACCCAAGACCTTTTCCGGAATTAGCTTCCGCCGCCGTCCTATTGC
>JAJZCM010000007.1:46001-51495 GCA_021846045.1 bacterium
CCAATGGGGAGTTCCAAAAAACGCTTTTCTTACGGCTTTTTGCATTTGAAGCCGGCGCTTTTGTAGCGAGGGAGAAGGGATATTGGAAATTTTTCTATCGGGGTCAAGGAGGCGCAATTGAATATCTCCCACTTTGAAAGGCGGCTTTTTCTCCTTCCCGATCGAATAGGGAGAAGTCTTGGCTAAAATGTTTCCTTGTTTTGAACGCCAGACATTTTTTAAATGGGAAAGAGTAGGGCTATTAATATTTTTTGGGACGTGACGCGCTTTTAAAACGCGCTCGGAGCTGTTATTTTCGGCGGTCAGTCTTTTTTGCGCTGCCGCCAAAGCTTCCAAAAAGCGGTTGAGCCGGACCAGGCGTTTAAACTCATCTTGGGTAGCCACAGAATTCTCATCCTCTGGATTTTTAGACAGGCGAATCTTTTCGCTTTGGGCCATGATGCGGAGAAGCCGCCAGCTGTCGAGGGTTTCTTTCAGAGCCGCTGGAGGGGATAGCTCACGAGTCTCTAGGCTTAGGGTACGCCCTTTTTTTTCTGATACGGAATTAATCAACCCTTCTTGCCGGGGCAACTCAATTCCCAGCCCTTGAAGACTTTTTACGCTCACGATAAATTCACGATCTGAAATGCCGACCGCTCGGGGCAAGACGGCGATGACGATATTTTTGCCGGAGCGCTTGGAGATCCTAAAGACGGGCGCGCCTTTGGAAACTTTTTGATCAACCAACCAATCGCGCCACTCCTCAAGACGCGAGCGCGTTTTTAGACAAAGGGTAACCAATTTTTTTGAATTAATCCCCGACATTTTTGACGGGCAATTTTCGGGATTTTGCGATTCGGCCTGAGTGAGCGGCGCGGAAAAAAGAAATAGAGCGCAAGCGAGTAGAAGAGGCCTCATCACTTCTATATGTAACGCCTTACGGAGATTTTGTCAAGGGCAAGTTTTGATTAGCCAAGAAACCCTTTTTTTCCGCCGACCCATAACTCCGCGAAAAATTCGTCTGCGGGAATGATTTCTATGCCGGACTCAGCTCGCCGCCGGTACGGCTCTAGGCAGACGATCACTTTGCGTTTGAGCGGAGCTTCTTCGGCCAGAGCCAAAAGCGAGCGCTCATCTTTCGTCGTCACGGTTTTTTTGCCTTTGACCTCAATGGCTATCTCGGCGGTCATGGGTTATTCTTCTGGAGCCAAGAAGTAGATTGGGCGCATGGGCAGGAGATTTTTGTCCTCATCAGATAACTTGACGTAATGATCTTGCCAGAGTCCCATGAAGCGTTCAAAATCGATCAATTCGATGTGGCCTTTGGCGTTCCGGACGCCAGTTTTAGCATCTGCGGTGAATCCGCCAGTGGAAACGAATATTCCGACATCGCCGTCAGACAACAATCCCAACAGTTGCCTAATGTCTTGAACGGACGTGGCAGTGTCAGGGCGATGCTTGACTTGAATTTTCAGCCGTGGGACTTTCGTACCGAGCGGATCTTGATAGGCAACGACATCGATCCCCCCATCCTTGCCGGGAGAAGCCACCAGCGGAACGTGGTATCCCATGCCTCGCATGAGCGCGGCCACGAGGTCTTGAAATTCGTACGGGTTCTTCGCGTTGACATATTTGCGAAAGCCTTCGCGCGCGTTTTCGTCAACCTCCTCAAGCGTGACAGTAACGCTCTTCCCCGCCTCTTCGGTTTCCGGAAGCAATTCTGTCTCGGTCTTTGGATTTTCGCGTCGCCATTTGCGGTATGCGAGTTGTGATTGATTCAGAACTTCTTTTGCGCCAGAATCGATCGCCTTCGCCCCTTCGGGTGTGAGCGTCCAGATACCCTTCTTTTTCCGCATGAACCCGGCTTTGATCGCGTCGATGGTATAGAAGTGGAGGATCGACTGCCAGCGGATGTACCCCGTCTTTTCAAACCGCTCGCGTTCCCAAGGAGTCAGCTCTACCACCTTCTCAACACGCGCAATAACTTCTCTGCCAGGCAGTTCCCCGCCGGCGTCTCGAAGCACTGTCAGCGTGGCATGGAGGAGCTTTTCGGCTGAAACGAGGCTCTTGGGTGGGTCCTTTTTTTCTGCCATATCATCTCTCAGGTCCATTCTACAAAATGTTAGGATTCTATCTCAGGATTCGCAATGAAATAATATGGAGATATATAGCATTGCATAAATAAGGCGACATAATGCATGATGTCCCAAAGGGGGGCACCATGCGAGCGATCCAACTGCGTAGCCATGCAACAACGACCAAACGACTGGTTAAACTCAGCAAACAAGCTCTTCAAGACGGCGCTTATCGCGCGTCTCATGCTCAAAACAGCGGACGTTCTCCTTCTCGATGAGCCGACCAATGATTTGGATTTACAATCTCTTGAAGTTCTCGAATCCAGCATGCTTGATTTCCCGGGGGCGCTCGTGCTTGTGACGCATGACCGCTATCTGCTTGACCGAGTCAGCCGCGAAATTTTATCGTTAGATGGCAAGGGGAATGCGCGCTTTTTCGCCGATCTCTCCCAATGGGAAGACTGGCGAGCGCAAGAAGAAAGTGAAAATCCCTTATCCGTGCAGGAAGCGCCGAAACCCAATCCTTCCGCGAAGAAAACCAAGGAGCTCAGAGAAATAGAAGCCGCCATTCACGCGGCGGAACTGGCTCTGCGTCAAGAAAATCTCAATGTCGCCAAGCTTAAGATGGAATCTGTGTTTCATCGCTGGGAAGAGCTCGAAGCCCATTATTGAGAATTTGCGTAAGTGGTATAATTCTACCTTGAACACATTCGATGACCTTAAATTAAGCGAGTCTCTTTCGCGTGCCATTCATGAATTGGGCTTTACAACGCCGACTCCCATTCAGCAGCAGGCCCTACCGATGCTTCTGGCCATTCCTTCCGTGGACTTTATCGGTCTTGCCGCCACGGGCACGGGAAAGACTGCGGCGTTTGGCATTCCGCTTTTAGAGAAAATCGACGCTCACGCAAGGCATGTCCAAGGCGTCATTCTTTGCCCAACGCGGGAGCTTGCTCTTCAAGTTTCGGGGCAGATTGCGCTGCTTGGAAAATATAAGGGGGTCAAAGTTCTGCCGATTTACGGCGGCGCGGGATATGGGGAGCAATTTGAAGGCCTCAAGAGGGGAGCTCAAATCGTCGTGGGCACGCCCGGACGCATGATCGATCACATTGACCGTAAATCCCTCAATCTCAAGGACACGAAAGTCGTCGTCTTAGATGAAGCTGACGAAATGATTTCGATGGGATTCAAAGAAGATTTAGAGAAAATACTGTGCGCGACGCCTCGGCAATCAAGCCATATCTGGCTTTTTTCCGCGACAATGAGCGGGCAAGTTCGCCGCGTTGCCGACGCCTACCTCAAAAAACCCGTGATGGCCCAGGTCAATCGCACGGAGATGCTTTCGAGTACCGTTGAGCAGATTTATTATATCGTCCGCGAGTCCGACAAGCCGGAAATCCTTTGCAAGCTCATTGAGTTGGCCGATAATTTCTACGGGTTGGTTTTTTGTCAGACAAAATCTCTTGTGATGGACCTGACTCAATATCTGCTGGAGAAAGGCTACAAAGTAGACTGCCTGCATGGCGATAAATCGCAAGACGAGCGTGAGCGCACGATGCGGGCCTTTCGCGAGAAAAAGATAAGCCTTTTGATTTGCACCGATGTGGCTTCCAGGGGTCTTGATGTCAAAGATCTGACCCACGTGATTAATTATTCAATTCCGAGAGAACTGGAGCTCTATGTTCACCGCATTGGGCGCACAGCTCGCAGCGGAAAATCCGGCATTGCCATCAGCCTTGTTGCTCCCGCCACCCGCGCTCTGGTCAACCGCCTTGAATACATGACAAAAACTCGTCTCAAAGAGGGAAAAATTCCCGGCCGCCGAGAAGTCGCCGGCAAAAAAATATCAAGGATGCTCGCGAGTTTTGAAGGGCAAAAGCACTTTCAACGCGCTCTTGATCTTTTGGGGCCAGAATGGGAGCGCGCGACCGACAATATGCCGCTTGGTGAGGTGATTGGACGCTTCATCACCATGCTTGCCCCCGAAGTTTTTGATGATAGAGACAAAGAAAAACCTCTCCATCCGCTGCACATCGCTAAATCCACCCACCGCCACAAAAAAACGGGTCGATAAAAGATGACGGCGCAAAATTATTAGACCCCGGATTACAGCGAGTATGGTACGGATCTAGGCAGACGATCACTTTGCGTTTGACGCGGGCCTAAAAGCAGGAGGGATTTTTTTGAACAAAGCATTCAAATTGAGGAATCTCTTATACATTGCAACAAGGCAAAGAGTCAGGAAAGCGAAGACGGCGGGCTTATTTTATAAAAACAAGCCCGCCCGCCGATGTGGATTAAATTAAAAGTCGTATCCCAGAAACGCGCCCCAAGTATTCCAAGGAACATCGCCTCCCCGCGCAAAGCCGACATAGCGCAGACCCAGGTTGTAGCTTTTGTAGGCGATCGAGGGTGAAATTTCCCAGGTCATCCATCCAGTGCTTGATGTTGATGAGGGGCCATTCCCGCCAGCAAACATGCCGGAACCGGAAGAGGAAACATTTTCCATGCTCATGGCCCATCCCGCTCCGGCTCCGATGCGCGCGCTCCAGGGACCAGATAATTTAAATGTCTTGCGTGCCTCGGCTAAAAGGCGGATCGTATTCATATTGGATGATATGGTTCCTGTTCCGTGGGAGCCAGCATTGATAGTCGTCTGGTCTGGTCCGCCATAGAGGTAGCCGAGACTTCCGCCAAGATCGAATCCCCCCACGTTTTTCAATACGCCGATGCGCGCGCCCTCTGCGCCTTGAACACTTGCTGAACAAGAAGAACCCGGAATCTGCGAGCAGAGTTGACCTGTTGCGTCTTGCATGTGCTGTTGGGCATCGCCGACTCCGTAATAATCGAGGCTTCCAAATGGGCGCCAAGTCCCGGTTCCGGCGCCATCGGCGCGGACAGTTTTAGGATAAAGGAGGCTTCCCAACGCTAAAAGAACGGCGATCTTCATCACTTGTTTCATGCTATTCTCCGTTTAATTCTCGGCTTGCGGAGGCGCCTTAAAACAAGTCAGGCGGACCTCCAATCCCGAGCCACGCTAGTAAGCGTGTGCCGATCTCCTATTGGAGCATCAGCTCAACCGTTCCCAAGGAACGGCTTACGAGTTTCAGCCAAGAACTTGCTACGACTAAACAATTCTACATCATTGAGGAGGGTTGCGCAGAGGGCCGAATCATAACGTCTTTCCTAGAGATGCTTCGGCACGCTCTCGCTTCGCGAGCAAGGAACGCAGGCCTTCAGTGAATCGCGAGGCTTCCGGTCAAGACGGTGAGGACAAAGAGGGTAATAAAGAGGTATTTCCAGTCTTTCTTAGCGGCGTAAAAACCGACGGCGGCGACGACACGGATGTAGGGCGTCAACATTAAGGTCACGATGCCGAGGGCCATCCAATCAACAGGGCTGCCTCCACCGGAGGCTAGGTTCCGGAACAGATGCGCGAT
>JAJZCM010000062.1 GCA_021846045.1 bacterium
GTTCATTCCAACAGTCCGCAAACCCTTAGGGCGCGCTCCAGCGCTTTGGAACTCCATCTCGTCAACCACCCCTTAGACTGCCCGGTCTGTGATCAAGCGGGAGAATGCGGGCTTCAAGATTATTACATGAAGCACGGCCAATACGAGAGTCAAGTCCGCGAAAACAAGCTGCACAAAAAAAAGCGCGTTCCCATCGGCCCTCACGTGATGCTGGACCAGGAAAGATGCGTTCTCTGCACGAGATGCACGCGCTTTACGGCGGAAGTCACAAAAACCCATGAACTGGGAATTTTCGGCCGCGGACATAAAGAAGTCATTGATTTAGCCCCGGGAAAAACCCTGGACAATCCCTACTCCGGAAACGTCGTTGACATCTGCCCGGTGGGAGCCTTGACCGACCGTGATTTCAGATACAAGGTCCGCGTCTGGTATCTGGATAAAACCAATTCCATCTGCCCCGGCTGCAGCCGAGGCTGCAATATTTCCCTCCACACCAACACCAAACGGCCTTGGCACAACGAAGGCCGCCGCGCGGCAAGAATTAAACCCCGACACAACGCAGAAGTCAACGGCTATTGGATCTGCGATGAAGGCCGCTACGGCTGTTCAAAATTGGACGAAGACCGGTTGGGAAAGGTCATGCGCCTAAAATCCATGCCCGAGGAAATTTCCTGGGACTCCGCTCTTTCCGAAATCTCCGAATCCCTGGCCAAGGGCATCGAGGAAAAAGGGAAAGAGGGCTTGGCCGTCGTCTGCTCCGGACTTCTATCGAACGAGGACTGGGCGGAGCTTAAAAAGTTTTTTGTCGATACTCTGCGCCTGTCTCAGTTTCTCTTCTCTCCGGAACCGGATCAAATGGGAGAAGAAGACGAGCTTTTGCGCAAAAAAGAAAAAGTTCCCAATCTCAAAGGCGGCGAAGCTCTGGGATTTGGAACCGAAATTAAATCCGAATCATGGGAAAGCCTGGCCCAAAAAATCGAATCTGGGAAAATTTGGGGCCTCTATATTTTAGAGCGCGACCCGGAAAAGGTCTGGAAGGAAAAAACAAAAGCCCTTTTTGAGAAACTAGACCTTATCGTCTTTCAGAGCCCTTACAAGACGGGAATCGGAAATTGGGCGCATTATCGCCTGCCCGCGACCTCTTACGCCGAGGAAGAAGGGCATTTCACCAATTTCCAAGGCAAGGTTCAGAAGTATGAACAAGCCCTTCTTCCGCTTGGAGAAGCCTTGCCTGACTGGAACATATTGCAAAAGCTTGAGCGGCAATTTAAAAAAGCCTCATCCCCCGCGCTCGCAGGAGAGCCCAAATGACCTCGGTTGCCTGGACCGCCGTTAAAGTTATTTTCGCCGTCGTCACGGGCCTTAATATCGCCGGTTTTTTAGGCTGGCTTGAGAGAAAGCAAAGCGCCGTTTTGCAAGACCGCATCGGGGCGAATCGAGCCGATATTTTCGGCTTCCGCGTCCTCGGTTTTTTTCATCCCATCGCCGACGCCCTTAAGATGCTGACCAAGGAAGACTACATTCCGCCTTTCGCCCATCAGCCTTTCTACGCCTTGGCCCCGGGAATTTCGCTGGGCTTTGGACTTTTGGGCCTTGCCGCGCTTCCCTTTGGAGGCGCCATCACGGTTTTTGGACATTCCGTCAGCCTTCAGCCGATTCAAAGCCCCTATGGACTTCTCCTCATTCTCGGCCTCTTGTCCTTGGGCGTTCACGGAGTGGTCATGGCCGGCTATGCCTCGGCTTCCAATTACGGGCTCATCGGGGGACTCAGAGGCGCGTCTCAAATGATCGCCTATGAAGTCTGTCTCGCGACGACCTTGGCCAGCGTCGCATTCGTTTACGGCACGCTTGATTTACAGCAAGCCGTTGTCTGGCAGGGACGGCATCTCTTCGGCTTTCTGCCTGCCTGGGGCATTTTTGTCCAACCCTTGGGCTTCTTACTCTTTTTAACCGCAGCCGCCGCTGAAACCAAAAGAACGCCCTTCGACCTTCCGGAAGGCGAAAGTGAAATCATCGGCTATCACGTCGAGTATTCCGGCATGAAATTCGGAATGTTTTTGATGACCGACTTCGTCGAGTCCATCGTCGTCTCGGGCCTGGCGACCGCGCTTTACCTTGGCGGCTGGCAGTCTCCGGGCCTGCATCTTGCCGGCGTTTTGGGCGGAGTCGTGATGGTCGCGACCTTCCTCATAAAAGTCATGTTCGTTCTATTTTTACTGATGCAGATACGCTGGACTCTTCCGCGCTTTCGCTTCGACCAGCTTTTGGATCTTGGGTGGAAAAATATTCTTCCCCTATCCTTGCTCAATTTCCTTTTGACCGTCTGGGGGGTTTACTTATGGCGATTAAGATAAAAGAAGTCACGCGCCCGCCGAAAAATTTTCAAGGACAAATTTACATCTGGGAAGTTTGGCTGGGGCTTTTGGTCACATTCCGGCATCTATTCGTCAATCTGGGCCGCCATACGCTTAAGGCCTTGGGAATAAAAGCTCAGCCGGGAGCCGTCACCATTCAATATCCGGAGGATCCCGCAGTATTAGGCAGGCGCGCGAGAACCCGGCATCGCCTCCTCAAAAGAGAAGACGGGTCCCCCCGCTGCACGGCTTGCCTCTTATGCGAGACCATCTGCCCTGCCAAGTGCATCCGCATCGTCGCCGAGGAAAGCCCGAACGTCATCGTTGAAAAACGCGCGAAATCTTTCAGCATCGATATTGGGCTTTGCGTTTTCTGCGGTTATTGCGCCGAGGCCTGCCCCGTGGACGCCATTCACATGGATTCCACCGACGTCGCCATCACGGCCTACGATAGAAAAGATATGATCTGGAATATGGCGGAACTTCTGGAAGGAAAGAAAAATCCGACCGAGCATCGGCGAGGAAGTGCCGCTTCCAAGTTCGTTGAAGAGCGGCCGACCTCCGCGTGATGATATCTCCCTTTCCATTTATTTCCGCAATCCTAGACATCGCCTTCGTCGCTTGCCTCATCTACGGCCTTTTGATATGGTTTAAGCGCACCCAAACCGCCTTCGTCGCCTTGGGACTTTTTCTCTTCATTTTTGTCTATATCACGGCCCGTCTTTTAAATATGATTATGACGGTCTGGATATTCCGCGGTTTTTTTACCGTTTTTATCATCGCCGTCATTGTCATATTCCAAGAAGAAATCCGGCAAGTCTTTGAGCGCATCGCCGTTTGGAGCTTTCGCTCCCCCGCTCCCCTTTCTCAATCACCGCAATATCTGGAAAAGATATCCCGCGCGGTTTCCGACTGCGCGCAAGATAAAATTGGAGCGCTCATTGTTTTAGAGGGCAGGGATCCCCTCGGACGGCACGTTCATGGCGGATGGGATTTGGACGGCGAGATATCAGAAGCGCTGTTGGAAAGCATCTTTGACGCCCACTCCTTGGGGCACGACGGGGCCGTCATCATCGAAAACGGGCGCGTCAGCCGATTTGGTTGCCGCTTGCCTCTGTCTAAACGATCCGTAGATGGGAATCTTGGTACTCGGCATTTAGCGGCGGTGGGGCTCTCGGAACTCACCGATGCTCTCTCCATCATTGTCAGTGAAGAGAAAGGGACAATTTCCCTGGCTTTGACTGGAGAAATTATTCCCATCACCGATCTCGGAAACCTTCAGCATCGTCTGGAGCTCTTCGCCGCCGAAAAATCTCTTCTAAAAACAAAATTGGCGGAAGCCCAAGGATTTTGGAAATATAACTTTAAAGAAAAATTGGTTGCCGTCGCGGTCTCGACGTTTTTATGGCTGTCTTTTGTCTTTCTCAGCCGCTAAGAAAATTAGTCTCATGACAGAAAATTGTGAAGCGTATTCCCTCTCCCTGAAAGGGAGAGGGCTAGGGTGAGGGTTCGCGATGGAATGGAAAATCGGGGTCAGACGTCAAGGAGCGCAAAAGACCGGTCGATCGCGCGCGTTGCGCCATACAGAAACAGACGCGGAACGCAAATTCTGGTCTCGCGTGAGAGATCGGAGATTCCTCGGCCTCAAATTCCGTCGGCAGGTTCCATTATTCGTCTTGGAGCTTAATCCTCACCCCGACCCTCTCCTTTTCAAGGAGAGGGAGAGATTGAACTCATCCTGTCACAAAATATTGCCATGAGCCGAAAATTAGATGTCTAAAAAGAATTCCCTCTATCATGCGCGAAAGCTCATTGATTTCTTAAAGGAAAACTCAGCCCGTCTCAAGCCCCTGACGATTTTAACTCATGATCACCCGGATCCGGACGCTCTTGCTTCCGCCTGGGCTTTAGCGCATCTCGCGCATGAAGTCGCCAATATCCGCGCCAAAATCGTTTATGGAGGAATGATCGGCCGCGCCGAAAACCGCATGATGGCCGAACGCCTCCAAATTCCCGTTTCTCCGCTTAAACCCGGCGAAATTAAGGCCAGCTCTCATTTAGCCTTAATCGACACACAGCCGCCGTTTAAAAACAACCGCTGTCCGCCCAAAAGAAAGCCCGCTTTGATTATCGACCACCATCCCCGACATCCGGATACCCAAGCCGATTGCGTTTTGATCGATGAAAACTCCGGAGCGACGACCACTATTTTGGCGGAAGCCCTAAGCCTCGCCAAGGTTTCCGTCCCCAAGAGACTCGCCACCGCTATTGTCTATGGAATCGGTTCCGAGACCCAAAATCTGGGTCGGGAAGCCGGACTACGAGATGTCCGCGCCTATCAGGAATTTTGGCCGAAGGCCCACATGCAAACTCTGTGGAAAATCGCCTATCCAAAACACTCCCCCAATTTTTTCATATCTCTTCTTTCGGCTCTTCAAAACGCCTTCATCTCCCGAAGCGTCATCGGCACCCATTTAGGCGAAATGAGCACCCCGGACCGCACCGCTCAAATCGCCGATTTTCTCCTGACTCACGAGAAAATGGATTGGTCCATTGTGACCGGAAGATATCAAGGAAAGATTTTTGTGTCTATCCGGAGCTCAAACCCCTCGGCTAGGGCGGGAAAACTTCTGAGAAGGCTTCTGGGCGGCGGCAACCGGGGCGGCGGACATTCCATGATCGCCGGCGGCTCCATTCAAATCGGAGACTCCGCCTCTGAAATGACTTGGCGGCGAGCTGAGGATAAAATCGTTTCCGACTTTTTTGAAAGCCAAGGGCTTAAGGATATTTCCAAGAAAATATCCCCATTCCATCAATAATGGATTTTTTCCTCGCCCGCCTTCCGGTCTTTAAGCGCTTGCCGGAAAAAACCTTGGAGGAATTGCCCCGGCAGCTCTTTTTGCGCCGCTTTAACAAGGGACAAACGGTCTTCATGGACGGAGACGCCCCGCGTTCGGTCTATCTCTTAAAATCCGGGCTGATTAAGGCGGTCAAGTATTCCCGCCGGGAAGAGGCGGTCATCATGGAAATCATCTCTCCCGGAGGGCTTTTCGGAATGATCGCGGTCTTAGATCATAAGCCTTACCCGGTGAGCGCTGTCTGCATCCAAGACTGCGAAGCCTATGAAATTTCAAGCCGAGTGTTTGAGGAACTCCTCAAAACCCATCCCGATTTTTCACTCGCGGTCTATTCCGAAATCGGCGAGCATTTGCGGCAAGGCCAAGCGCTGCGCGCGATGGGAAGAGAATCCGCGCCCCAAAGAATTGCCTTCATTCTTTGGCTTTTGTCTAAAAGCCTGGGCCGGGACCTCGCCGTTAGAAGAGAAGACATCGCGGAAATGTCGGGCACAACGCCGGAAACAGCCATCCGCATCCTATCAGGTTTTCGGAAAAAGAAGCTCATCGCCTCCGGATGGAAGAAAATTACCGTCCTTAAACCCGAGGAACTGGAAAAATACGCCCCGACCCCCGACATTCCCTAGGCTCGCAACAAAATTAAAAAATCCTGATCCCGCGCATCTTTTTATTTCTTCATACGCGCTATCCTATGATTAGCGGCAAAATCAACGGAGGACATAAAATGAAAAGCGTATCAGATTACTTCGCAGACGATCATGACAAAATTGATGGGTTCTTCGCCGAATTCAGGGCATTAAAGCTCCAGGATCCGGCATTGGCGAAGCAGAGATTCAAGGAATTTCTCAAGAGCCTCACCCGGCATATTGTTTGGGAAGAAGAAGTCCTTTTCCCAGCCTTTGAAAAAAGCGCGCCGGAAGCGCTCCCCGGCCCGACCACGGTCATGCGCATGGAACACCGCGAGATCAAAAAGCTCCTTGACGCGATTCACGACAAAGTTCGAGTTGGAAACCCTCAAAGCGGCGAAGAGGAAGAAGCCCTACGATCCTTGCTTGAATCTCACAATATGAAAGAGGAAAAAATCCTTTATCCGGCCATTGACGCGGCGATGGGAAAGGAAGGAATTGTGAAAATTGAGGAAAGCATCCGGGCCATCCCCGAGGAAAGATACGCCTGTTGCTGTCAATCTCATCACGCAAAGGAAACTCTTGACGCCCATGGGTGAAAAACCATGTCCCATCGCCCTAAGCATGTCCCAAGACCACTCAAAACTGGATGAGCTCCTTGAAAAGGCCTTAAAAACGAGAGAAGGCATTCTCTCTGCTCCATTTTGGGCCTTCCGCGAGGGGCTTCTTAGGCACATTGGAATCGAGGAGACCATTCTTCTGCCTTCTCTGATAAATCCTTCAGATGAGGTTAAATCCCTGGCCCAGCAGCTTCGCCTTGAGCACGGGGCGCTGACCAACCTTCTTGTTCCGGAACCGACCAGAGAAATTGTCAAGGCTCTGCAAATCATCCTCGCGCCGCATAATGTTAGAGAAGAATCCGCGGGGGGATTCTACAGTTTCGTAGATGCCCTTCCCGAGACAGGAGTCAAGGATTTGCTCCGCCGGATCTCCGAGGCGCCCTATCCGCCGCTGCGCCCTTATTCCAAGCGTCCGCAAGCCCTTGAGGCCGCCAAACGCGCGATGCAAAGGGCGGGATATGTGAGGCTCTCCCAGTTCTTCGGACCACGGTTGACCTGATTTGAGCTGGTCTTTGCCGTCTCAGCCCCTGGTCCGAAGAACTGGGAGCGCCTCACTAGCGAATCGTCCGGGCGTTAAGCCAGGTGCGCCGGCCCTGGCTGATGACGACGCCTTTGAATACGCGTTTTGAAAGCGTCCGGCCTGTTGAATCTTCAAAAGCGACCGTCAAATCATAGGTCCCGGGCGGCAATTTAAACCTCGCCAAACGTATCTGCGCCGGGATCGTCGACCAGCCGCGCACGTCGGCAAACTGCGTGCCCGATAAATCGAGGCTGACGCTCCTGCTCGCGGCGACCTCGGCCGCGATCTTTAAAATCCCCCGCGCCACGCTGCGGGCCTTGATGATGGCGAGCCGCTCCTTTAAGTCTTCTTCCGCAATCTTGGAGATGGGCTCGGCAAGCTCGGTCGCGACGTGACCAGGAATCCCTCGCGCCGAAAGCGCGGAAGCCCGGATCACGTAGGGGTCCTGGACGTAAACGGGGCAGGTCTCGTTGACGATGCCGCCAACCACAGCGCCCCCCACGTCCGTGGCGGCCTCGACCGTGCCCGCCACTGCGTCAACGGCAAGACCCGGCGCGGCCTTTAAAACCTTCGTTGGATTCAAATAGGACAACGCCCCCTCGGCACGGGAACTCGTCTGTGTGGAGTCAGAGACCGCGGAGTCCGTCTCCTTTGTTTTCGCGGGCGCGGAGCAGCCCGAGACCGAAATTTTGCGCGGCGCGGGGCCGGCGTAATGAAGAAAGACTAACTCGCCGTCGCCGCCCCAGTTCGTGGGAAATTCAAACCCCGGTAGGGCGACGCCATAGAGCTTTTGATAGCGGGCATAGGCCTCTTGGGCCGCGTGGTAGGAAATCCGGGCGTCGTCGCGTTCTCCCGACTCCTCATAAAGGAGAGCCGCGATATAATGGCCGAAGGCGTCGTCCCGGTAGGAGCGCCCGCCGGGGGAGTCGCGATTGAGCCGGTCGAGGAAATCCTCCATGCGCCGCACCTCGACCAAAGCGTCTTGACTCTGCCCCAAAAAGACGTAGTTGAGCGTGTGGAAGAGATGGGAGAGCGCCCGCTCAAATCCCTCGGCTCGGTAGTCCTTGCTGTTTTCGTTAGCGATGAGGGCAGCCGTCTCCTGGGATACGCTCTTGGTGTCCCGCGCCTGCATCAGGCTCTCAGCCTTCGAGAGCTGGCGGTTACTCTCCCGATATCGGCCGCATTCATGCAGGACCATCCCGAGATCAAGGTGATAGAGAACGGCGTTGGCCGGACCGTATTGCGACTCTTTGTTCGAACGGATGCGGCTCTCGGCGCCGGCGCAGTTTCCCGCCGACAGGAGCGCGTTGAGGCTCTTCTTCGTCTGGGCCGTCGGCCCCGCGCAGGCGGCGAGCGCCAAAAAGCCCAGACCCAAGATGGCGGCAAGCTGGGCTCGGGTGATCGCATCCATGTTTGGGATATCGCCGGAGGCCTTTCCCTGCATTTTCTAAGCCCGGCGCGGGTGGAACTTCAATTCTTGTTCTATCCGTTCGGATAGGAATATCTTCAAAAGAGACTGGTAGGGAACGTCCCTTTTGTTGGCCAAGAGCCGAAGCTCTTCAAGCATCGATTCCGGTAGACGCAGGGAGATGGATTTGACGGAGGGCTTGAGGTTCGAAAAAATCATTTTTTCCCCCTTGCCCCAGTCCACATAATCGGCCGAGTCATGAGAAGCCCAAAAGGCGCGCTCCGCATCCTCGTTCTTAAACTTAGGGATTTTGTTCTTCATGATTTTTGTACGCCTCCTTTTCCCGTCGGCTCATATCCCTGGCCGAGATGACTCGAACCATCTTATTGCGAAGGGTAAATGCCGCAAACAGCAGCCTTCCGGCGTCCGTCCGGCCCAAAGCATAGAACCGTGCCTCCCTGCCGGAATGCCTTTGATCGGGGGCCGTGATGAGGGGATGATTGAAGAAGATATGCTCGCACTCAAAGGGCGTTACTTGATGCTTGACCCAGTTTTTCTGGGGATTCCCTTCGTCCCAATCAAACCCTTCGCATGCCTCCAGCTCCATAAATTAAGTATACGTTCATAATATACAATTTGTCAAGGGAGCATTTTCCAATGTAAGATGTGAGGCGCTCCCAGTTCTTCGGACCAGGGGCTGAGGTGGTAAAATGACCTTAAATGGGGAGCAAAAAGATGCGGAAACTGCAGAAACAGTATAGTGCGTATTTCGTGCGGATTTCGCACGGATGAA
>JAJZCM010000008.1:0-28980 GCA_021846045.1 bacterium
GACATCCTCATCCATTCCCAAGACCAAATTTCATTTTTTGAGGAGGATGGGGCTTCTTATCTTAAGATTTATGTCGATCATCATTATGTCGGGCGTACGGATATCTCACCCAAAAGCGCTTCCAAAAAATGGGGCGCGGTCTTAAACTCCGGACGGCATCTCTTTCGTTTTGAGAAATGGGATTTGCAAACTTCCGGTAATTGGAGGACTCTGGCCCCGAGGTCCCAGCCTCGATCGCGCTGGATTTCTATCGATTTGAGTTCGCAAACGGTCGTTTCCGTTAATTTTTATGATCATGAGTTGAAACATTCCGTTTCCATCCAAACCAATCCCCTCCCCAAAACGAAATAACGAAATTACTTCTTTCCGAATCCTTAGAACTGGAATATCATCTGTGAACCCAGTTGGAATGACATGTAGTTGTTGACCGCTAAAACGGGGTTTTGGAGCATGGAAAATGAGCCATTCAAGGTTAAGCGCAAGTTTTTCGCGAGTACGTAATCGGCGTTTGTCGTGACCGAGGTTGTGCGCGTATCGTTGGCTTGAATGATGGGGGAATTGCTGTAAGCGTAGGAGAGGGTGTTGGTCCAGATGAGACGATTGACAAAGTAAAGGACTTTGTGCAGGAACGGAATCTTAAGCCCGCCCGGCATTTCCAAATCGCCCCGGATAAGGACGCTCGGAGTGATGACGGTGGTGTTGTTGGTCTGAATGCCCGTTCCCATTATCGTGACGTCGCGAGTATAAGTCGTTTCCGGAGTCCAGGTAAAACTTCCCCAACGGAAGCTGGTTTGTATCGTCGCATCTTGGTGCGCGGTTTTCTGGGTATTGGCGTTGACCAAGAGGTTGTCTGAAGCTGAGTTGTTGTCATCAACGGTGATGGTGGTATCGAAATAATTGCGGATCAGGGTTCTGATGTTAGTTTGGAATTCTGAATCGGTATTGATGGTTTGTCCTACGTTGTTGGTTCTGTGCGCTTGATAGCGAATATCCAATTGGGTATTACTCATCCAGTTTTGAGTGTAGAGAAGTTTTTCCAATTGTCCGATGGATAAGACGATGTCCGGTAAAGTCGTTTCTATCGTTTCGGACTGGGTGCCCGTGACATCGTTTTTCTGTTTACTTAGAACCCAGTTGTTGGTAAATGAAAAGGTTCGCAGCGCCGAGAGGCGGCCTTGAAGGTTATACGCCGACATCGGCTGCCACCGCTGAGTAGAGTTGTAGGTGTCTCTTTCGGTCAAACTAGTCAGAGTGGACCCGACATTGCCGGGATGAATCTCGTTGCGAATCCATAAAGACCCCAGATCGTTAAAATTGGTGGCGACGTTATTCCAGACGTCTCCGTCTTGGAGTTGATAGCCATTGATGATGGACAAAGTTCGCAAAAGCCGGTTTTTGGGGAATATCTGCCCGAAGTTAAGAGGCAGGGAAATCGATCCGTTGGCCATGCGGCTGATAGCCTTGGTCTGGCCGGGCTGATAGACGACGGTCGATAAAACGACGGGGGTTCCGCCCAGGGTGGGCGTGCTGGTGACGACAAAGGTGGAAATCGTCATGTCCGCGTTTTCAATCGTGTTGATCGAGTAGTTGACCGACGGAGTCAGCCAGGACAATAAGCTCCAGCTAGAGGAAAAACCGGTGGTTTGATTTCGGCTTAACATGTAATTTCCGTTATTTACATTGTTTCCACCGACGCCTTGGCTTTGTTGGTTGACGGTCGTCAACTGGTAGTTGGGGGTAAACGTAGCTCCCTTCCAGGGAGTCATTGTCAAATTGAGCGCGCCGCCTTCGGTCGTATCCACGGTGTTGGCGGCGTTCAAACTTTCCGCTTCGGCGAGATTGGTCGATTGTCCGTAATTAATTTTGTAGGTCGAATAAGTTCCATTGGCGTTAATGTTTCGCGGCAACAAATCGCTTTGACTGGGAACGGTGTATTGCAATGTTCCCAGATAGGTATTGGTATTATCGGTCCTATCGAGAGAGGCATACTTGATGTTGTTTCGCGTGTAGTTAAATCCGAGATGAGGAATATTCGGCAGATTAAGATTGGCTTGGAAACTTCCGTTGACGGTCGAGACCTTGCCGGTCTGAAGGATATTGATCAAGTTGGAAAAGTTTCCGGTCAAGGTCGTGTTGGGGGTGTCGGTGATTTGTTGGGAGACGTTGAACGTGACCGGCAGATAAGAAAGCCTTGTGATATTGAGAAACGCGCTGTTTTGTTCATTGGACTGATTGCTGACGACGGTGACCGGCGTTTGGAAGTTTTGGCTGACCGATCTTGTCTGAAGTCCGAAGCTGGCCCATCCAGGTATGAAGAAATTGGCCTTGATGTCGTCGGCGTTTCCAACCCTCGAAATGGGATCGGCCAGGTAAATTTCATCCAAGTAGGCGATCCCGCTTTCCGGAGTACTGTCCGGCAAGGCATTGGGGCCAAAGTTCGTACGCCGGATTCCCGCGACAATCTCGCCGACTTGCTGCAAACTCGGGAGTCCGGAGCTGACCAAGACAGGCTGGTTGACCAGACCGGGTGGACCGGTGATGGAAACCGATTGCCAGTTATAGGCGATCTGCTGCGAATTGGTCGCTTGAGTGACGGTAATTTCCGCCCAACCGACGAAATTGATATTGACGTCGACTTCAAAGAAATTCGTGTTGTTTCCGACGCGCAAAAAGAAAGTATTGTCGTTACAGTCAGCGGACGGGTCGCCGCATGTTCCGCCTGGGTTTTGGTCCTGGGCATTTCCGTAGAGGAGAAAATTGAAGGTGCGGTGTTGGCTGATGTCAATTCCATTGGCGAATATTTCCTCGGTCGTGACCACGGCGCTGGCGTGAGGAACTATGTATTGGTTGATGGTCATGCTTGAAAAATCGAGTTCCAAGGATTGTTCTTGAACGTTTTGGGTATTCGATTGTTGTTGAAGATTTGAGACGCTACCGTAGAGTTCGTTAAAGACCTGTCCCGCGATGCCCGGTTCATTGTAGATGGGAATGTATTTTGGGTCTTGGACATTGTTGACGGGAGCGGCAAAAAGGCTTTCATTGGCGACCGGCGCGGAATTGGTGGAGGGGTCGGTCGCTTGCCCGGGAAGCCAGGTATTTCCCACGACGGCAATGGAGGCGAATTGAAGGACTCCCGAGTTTGCGCAGGTTACCCCGTTGGCGGTAGAGCAGTTCGGATTTTTCCTAACGGAAATGCGGAGTTGTCGAATTGCGGTCCATAAGGACGCGGTGGCGCTTGAAATGTGAAGCGGAATTTGGAAAGTCTGCCAGCAGAGATTGCTGTTATTTTTGCACTGAAGCGATCCGGCTCCAAAGTTAATTCCGGTGTTGACCATGTCATGGTTGAGGCCGTCGGTGATGCTGGGGAAAATTGAGTTGCCATAATTGTTGGGATCCGGCACGTATCCAAAATCTCCCCCGGTAAAGTCTTGGGAATAAATAACCATCTGATCTTCGTTAAAGTCTTCGCTGTCTAAAATGCCGTTGTTGGCGCCGTAGCGGGTCGAAGGAAGCCCAGGCGGAGAATAGGACCAGCCGATGTCTTCGCCCGGGGCGAGAACCCCGGTGCAGTCCAAATCCTCGGTCTTGGCGGCGTGATAGATAATGCGGCCGTCGGGACAGGTGATGGTCATTCCTCCGGTGTTGTCCATGTCGTCAGAGATGCGCCCCAAATGGAAGTCGAGTTGGTTTCCGGAATTGTCTCCTAAAACGGTCACTTCAAGCATAATGTCGTGCGAGAAGTCGTTGCCGCCCAAGGAAAACGCGTAGCCGAGGGATTCTTCGATCGAGGCGGGGTCTGAGAAATTATAATTCATATACAAGACGGGCTGGGTGTCCTGGGGATTGGCCGGCGAGCTGGGATTGATTTGAAGGGTGGACACGTTTTCCGTAACCCAGCTGATTTTGGTGGGGTCCGAGGGCTGTCCTCCGGGGTTGGAGGCGATGAACCAGTCGAGATTGAGGGTGTTGGCCGCCGTTTGTTGGGCGATGCCCTCCATGTTGTCAACGATCGCATAAGGGTTTAAGTTCATGTCTTGCTTGCTTTGGGCGACCTCGGCTGAGAGAGAAGTGATCTCGAAATGTTTGCCGATATTTATGTCGTGAAGATCCGCATTGGCGTCGTAGACTAAGAGACTTTGGCTAAGATCGGTGACGTTGGGCGTAATGGGAGACTTGGTTCCCGTCTGATCAAGAACCGTCGAGCCGATTTTAAAATGAGAGTTAAAGTGATAAGACGCCCGCGCTCCAAGTAAGGCCACGTCACCGGCGGTGCTTCCGCCCGGCGCTTCAACGTCGTAGGTGATGTCGACTTGCGAGTTTTGTCCGATGCGTCCCGGGTTGAAAAAGGTCACAAACCCGGCTTGATAATCGATGAAATAATCGACGTTTCGGGTGTATTTGACATTGTCAACCAGGATGATTTCGCTCATGGGAGTGATGTTGGGCTCAAGCTCAAAGGTGGCTAGGTGATAACTGTATTCAATGTGGAAGGAGCGGGCCGAAATGGGATTGGGCGAATAGATTTGAGTATCCGGCGTCGCGGAATCGGTGACAAGAGCAAAGGGCTGGAGAAGCTGAAAATATCCAAGCTGAAATTGGACCAAGATCGTTTGCGGATAGACTTGCGGAGGATTGAGAGACGGCCCGACCGGCTGTTGCTGTTGGTTGACGACTTGAAGGATGAAATTTCCCTGTCCGTTGTCGGGGACAATTTGGGTTTGCCCGATGTTGTAGAAAGTAAGAAGTTCTCTATCGTATCCCACTTCGGTCGTGCTTGAGACAATTGGGATATTCGATTGAGTCTTAATAATTTTGGGGGCGTTGGAGCATCCGGCTCCGTTGTTGGACGGAGGCGGAGCGTTCGCGCAGGCGATCATGCTGGAACTGGAGGACTCAACGCTGACATTGTTGCCGCTGGCGTCGATGAGGCTGACGGCGATGACGTCTTGAAGGGGGGCGGGGGTTCTCAACGTTAGGATTCCATGGATATAGTCGATGGTGTAATCTTGTCCCGAGTTGAGCTGAACAAATTCCGCGGTGACCGACGAAGTCGTTTGGGCTGCGATATCGTTGACCGTCATTTGGGCGCTGTTGACGTTGACTTGGGTTTGGTTGAGGTTGGCGAGATAAATTTGTTCGCTTCCGGCTTTAAGAGGCAGGCGGGCAGGATTTCCAAAAGTTAAATCGTAATAGGTGTTTTGGACGTAGGCAGTGTCTAGAATATTGGTCGCGACGAACTGCGTATTTCCGACGAATTGCTTGGTATGGGTGACGCCTTGGGTGCGGCTTCCGATAACGGTGGCCCTAAAGCCTTTGTGCACGACATTGGCTCTAATTCCAAATACCTGTTTATCATAAGAGACAAACTCGGTTGAGGGTAAGTCGAGGTTGATGTCTCCAAAAGCGACGTTTCTGACCGTTGATTTTTCATTGCCGGTGTAGGTGACATAAATGTCTTGGTGCTGGTTGGGGCGCGTATCATCATAATTGACGTTGACCGCGATATGGGGGCCGACTTTTCCCTGCATGCGGAGCTGCATCTGTTGAGCGATGTTGAAGGCGGTGGTCGTTTGCGGGCGGCCCGTCAGGTCTTGGTTTTGAAGATAGCGCTGTTCGTTAAAATTAAACCCAATGACCTTTCTCCCGGTGACCGAGAGGCTGGTTCCGTAGTTAGGAAGCGAGAATTCAGGAGCCGGGGGTTTAGGCGGACCCTTGACGACGATCTCTTCAGGGTTAAATTGAGGCGCGGCTGGGATTTCGGGTGGAGGAGTCTCGATGTTGTCCCTGGCTTCGATAAATTTTTCCTTGGCGTAGACAAACGGCTTTAAATTCTCCTCAAAATGAAAAAAACCTGGAGTTGTGCTGGAAACAGCGATGGTTGGCGCTTCCAGCAGATGATTGGGATCGGGGCGATCCAAGAGGAGAAACCGGTGGGAGGAGATCAGAAGCAGAAGCGATTTGGGAGGCTTGCGGGATCTTTGAGCGCGCCTTAAAATGCGATGACGGGCTTTGGCTTGCGCGGCGAAATCAGAATCATAAGGCATTGAGAATTGGGCATGAAGAAAAGAAGGGAGAAGAACCAGCAGCTCAACCAACAAGCAAAACAAAAATTTTCTCGTTTTCAAGATGGCATGACCTGTCTTGATAAATTGTAAGGGAGACGTGTTACAGGGGGATGTTCAAAATGAGTCAAAATTTGAGAAATTCTAAATAGAGGTTTTTTGGCAAAAAAAGAGCCGTCCCCCTGCTGGGGGCGGCATAGCCCGCTCCGCTTGGGGCAAGCCCAAGTTTTTTGCGTGTTCATGTAGTTCGGCAGCCTGACAATCCTTTCGGACTCAGGGCTTTGCGCCCCCGTCTTTGGACGGGTTTGCCTTTATCGCCTGCCTCGATTAATCTCCCCACTCAAAGGACGCCTTTCGGCTATCCTCGGCAACAGGCAGGATTGCCAATTAGAAGTGTAACAGAATACTTGAGAGTGTCAAGGGTTAAATTTGTGAATTTATATATCCATTTAAATATGTAAAAAAATAATTATTATAAAAGGATATTTTTATTGGATAGGCTGGGCGAATTGGTAAAATAGAGACTTGTGAACGCTATTGAGGTTAATTCCCTTCAAAAAGAGTATCAAGTCTTCGATCGGAAACCGGGTTTAGGGGGTTCGATTGGTTCTGTTTTCTGGCGAGAGTGGAAAAATATTAAGGCCGTTGATTCTATTTCCTTTCGCATTGGAGAAGGGGAATTGGTCGGTTTTTTGGGCGCCAACGGCGCGGGGAAGACCACGACTTTGAAGATTCTTTCTGGCCTATTGACCCCCACCTCCGGGAATGTTGAGGTTCTCGGGTTTGAGCCATGGCGCCGCGAGCGAGAATTTCAAAAACAGATTTCCCTGGTCATGGGGCAAAGAACGCAGTTATGGTGGGAAATTCCAGCTCAGGAAACTTTTCGCTTAAATCAAGCCATATATGGGTTGCCTGACAAACAATACCGGGAAAGCCTAGACGAGCTCGTTGAAATGCTCGACTTGAAAGATTGCTTAGCGGTCCCGGTCAAAAAACTTTCGTTGGGACAGCGGATGCGGGCAGAATTAGCGGCGGCGCTGCTCCATCGTCCGAAAATCCTTCTCCTGGATGAACCGACCTTGGGATTGGATGTCGTGATGCAAAAGAAAGTTCGCGAATTTATTCTCGACTATAATAAAAAATGGAAAGCCTCGATTCTTTTGACCAGCCACAACATGGCTGATTTGACGGCCTTGTGTCCGCGCGTTTTAATTTTGGAAAAGGGAAAGTTAATTTACAACGGAAATCTTGAAAGTCTGGTTCGACAATACGCTGAGAATAAAATCATTCGGATCGTTTTTGACGGGGACGTTCCCGCTTCCGCAATCGCCGCTTTAGGCGGAACTGCTGATTCTCAAAAAACCGGCATGTGGGTTTCCGTTCCGCGTTCCGAGGTTTCTAAAAAGGCGGCCCTTCTCTTATCTTCTTTCCCAGTCGCCGATCTGACGATTGAAGAAGCCTCGGTGGATGAAATCGTGCGCAAAATTTTTTCAAAGTCATGAAAAAATATCTGCGCGCCTATTTAATTTCTCTCCAAGAAACTCTTCAGCGGCGCTCTTCTCTCGTGATGGACCGTTTGGGCGGAGTAGCGGTCATGCTGAGTCTTTATTATTTTTGGAAAACTCTTTTATCCGGCCGACCGGCATTTCTGGGATATTCTTACCCCCAAATGCTGACCTATGTTTTGGGAATGAATATCTTACGCTCTTTTGCTTTGACCGGGCGTGGATGGGAATTGGTGGGGGAAATTTCTTCCGGAAAAATTTCGTCCTATCTGGTCCGCCCTCTCAATTACCATGGGTACGCCTTGGCCCTAGATTTGTCCCAAAAAACCGTTCATCTTTTCGCCGCTCTGCTTGAAATCGGCGCGCTTCTCATTTTTTTTCATCCGCCGTTCTATCTTCAAAAGTCGGTTGCGGCCATGTCCTTGTTTATAGGCTCTTTACTCATGGCTTCTCTTCTTTTCTTCTTTCTCGAATTTCTAGTCAGCTCTCTTGCCTTTTGGACTTCCGAATCTGGAGGACCGCTCTTTTTCTTTGAACTCTTTATTCAATTCGCGGCAGGAGCGTTTTTTCCGTTGGACGTTTTGCCGCGATTGCTTCAAAAAGGTTTATCCTTAAGCCCTTTTCCGTATCTTGTTTTTTTGCCGATCAACATCTATCTCGGACGAGTGGGTCAAGGGCGCGCGCTTCAAGATTTGTTGATTAGTTTTGTTTGGACCGTGGTCTTTGCGGCGGCGTCTCTTCACGTGTGGCGTAAAGGTCTTGCGAGTTATTCGGCCGAGGGCGGATGAGAAAGTACTTTCGAGTTTGGTGGAAAATGTCTTCGATGAGCTTGATGGCTCAAATATCTCATCCATTGGGCTCGCTGGGATTTCTCCTTGGGAAAATCGTGCGGGTAGTTTTTTTCTTCGCTTTCATCATCGCGATATTCCAGCATGTCAAGAGTTTGGCCGGATATTCACTTGAAGAAACGGCCCTTTTCTTTTTGACGTTCAATATCGTTGATATTTCAGCCCAAATACTCTTTCGCGGAATTTACAACGCGCGTAGGGCCGTCACCGAGGGGGATTTCGATTTTTACCTTATCCAGCCTTGTTCCGCCCTTTTTAGATTATCCTTGACCACTTTTGATTTCTTGGATGCGTTGACCTTGTTGCCCGTTCTTTGGGTGACTCTTGAAATTCTCCATCATCTTTCCCCCTCCGCTTTTTCGCTCCATTCTTTTCTCTACTTTTTGCTGACCATCAACGCAGTGGCGATTGCCTCATCTTTTCATATTTTCGTCGCTGGGTTGGCGGTGAGGACCCAGGAATTGGAAAATACGATTTGGATCTATCGGGACATTATGTTTATGGGGCGGTTTCCGAGCGGAGTTTATGGCCCAATGTTCCAGTTTTTTCTGACTTTTATTATCCCCATCGCTGTCATGACGACTTTTCCTGTCAGGGCTTTTTTAGGACTCTTGTCTTGGAAGTGGATGGCTTACTCCTTTTTCTTATCCACGATGCTCTTGGGATTAAGTTTTTGGTTCTGGGAGAAGTCAGTGCGGCAATACACGTCATCCTCAAGTTAATTTATCTGATATCATCTAAAAAGCGTTCATCTATGGCATTGGGAAATCAGGCGGTTTAAAGACTCGTGATCGCTCTTATTTCCGGTCTCTTGCTTGGTTTTTCTTGGGTCACAGGGCAAGTCTGGGCCCAAAATATTCCGTCGGTCTCTACCATGACGGTGCCCTATTCCAAATTAGACCTTCCCAGTCCGGTCGATTCCAGCATTACCCGCTCCTCCGTGACCGCGATGCCCGGTATGGTTGGATTTAAATCCGTTGCGGCATCGAGCGCTCCCGCGGTTTCCGTTTCAAGCCCTTCTGCCTCGACATCATCTGACCAATCCTCTTCCGATGATGAGGACTCTGCTCTGCCGCCTCCCGAACCATGGGTGATTGGAAAAATTGACGTTTCCGGAAATAAAAACGTGCGAAAAAGCGTGATTTTAGACGAGGTTAAGGCGAGAAAAGGGGGCCTTTATGAAAGCTCGGACCTCAGTCAAGACATTCAGAGCCTTTTGGATTTGGGAGATTTCGAGAGAATCGGGGCCGATATCACCGCTCTTAAAAAGCCGGTTCCCGCTAGGTATAAAGACGTTGCGGGCTCGCCTTATGAGGTCAAATTGACCTTTTTGATTACGGAGCGTCCGATCATTAATACCATTGTTTTTAAGGGCGCCCATGCCGTTTCCGCGGTCGTGCTGTCGGAAAAAGTCGCTCTAAAACACGGAGATCCGCTCGACCTCGTTAAACTGGACAAAGGCAAGGCTAAAATTCTTAAGCTTTATACTAAAAAGGGTTACCTAGACGCCAAGGTCTCGGATACGGTTCAGACCGATACTACGACGCTTAAGACCAACATCGTGTTTCATGTTTTGGAAGGCGAGAAGTCTAAAATTTTTTGGGTTTCCTTGAAGGGCGTTCATGCGTTTAAGAAAAGCAAAATTAGGGGATTCATGACCAATAAGCGGGGAAAACCGTTTTCAAGCAAGGCTTTGCCTCAGGATATCGAGAAAATTCAGGCTTATTACGAAATCCATGGTTATAGCGACGTCAAGATCAGCACCCCTGTTATTTGGCATAGTTTGGACCGCCTTAGAATCTATATTAATCTGAAGATCAAGGAAGGCCCTCTCTATCGGTTCGGCGGAACTACTTTCTCCGGGAACTTGGTTTTCACATCGACGGAACTGTTTAAGGTGGTAGAATATAAGCAAGGGGGCGTATTCAACGAAGAAAAATTTGTCGATACAATTCGGGCGATCCAGCAAAAATACGCCAATAAGGGGTATTTGAAAGCGCGCGTATTCCCCATAAAAACCTATAATAATGATACCAAGCAGATGGACGTGCATTTCAGCGTTTTCGAAGGCAATGTCATCTACATCGAACGTGTTCGCGTGGAAGGAAATAAGACGACAAAGACTTACGCCCTTAGGCGCGAAATTGTCACTAATCCCGGAGATCCTTTTTCCGCCAAAAAGGTCAAGCGCAGCCGCGAAATGTTGATGAACCTTGGTTTTCTCGATAGCGTGAATGTGGATATTCAAAGTCCGGATGACCCTAACGAGGTGGATTTGACCTATGACGTGGTTGAAGGCAAGCCGGGAATGATGACGGCGGGAGGCGCCTATTCTTCCATCATGGGGCTCTTTGGAACTCTTTCATTGACGAACATGAACTTTTTAGGCCGCGCCCAACAATTGTCGGCGAACTGGTCTTTTGGACAAAGAATTTTAATGTATTCCGTCAATTGGAGCACTCCGTTTATCGGCAACAGCCCCACGAGTTTAGGCGTGAGCCTTTTTGACTCGATGCAGATTAGTCCCTTTGGGGGATCCCTCTATGCTTACACCCTCTATTCCAAGGGCGCGACGGTGACGGTGGGGCCTCGTTTTGAAGACGATCAATATCTGCTTAGTTTCGCCTATACTCTCTCGCAGATGCAAATTGCTGGAATTCAAGCCGGCTACAACAATCTTTTATCCCAAGGGACCAGCATTTATTCCTATGGGACGGTCAGCTTTTCTCGGGATACGCGGGATAATATCTGGGATCCGCACAGCGGAAGCCAAAACATGATTTCACTCGAATTGGCGGGAGGCCCTTTCATGGGGCAGGTTAATTTCTTCCAACCGACTTTGAAAGACGCGATTTATTATCAGATGTTTTCCGTGGACGACTATCCGTTTGTTTTAGGAGCCCTTAACCGGGCGTCAATCATTGCGCCTTTCGGAAATACGACTTCCGTTCCGGTTTTTAATCGATTCTTCCTTGGTGGGGAAAATGATTTGCGTGGATACGAACCGACGGGAGAAGTCGGAGCTCCGAACGGAGGCACCGTTTATGACGTTTCGACCATAAGCGTCAGCTTTCCGGTCGTTAAATCGCATCAGCGCGCAATTGCCGATTTCGAGACCTTCTTCGATGCTGGATCGGCCTGGGCCAGTCCGGGGCAAATGAGTTATCAAATCGGCACATCGCAGACCGACATTAAAACCGATGCGGGCGTGGGCATTCGTTTTGTGACCCCGGCTTTTCCGATTCGCCTCGATTGGGGATATGGATTTGAACACAATCCCAACGAAGCGAAATCCGTCGTAACTTTTGGAATGGGGCAGGCCTTCTAATGCCTTTCCTCAATAACCATAAGGTCGGCATTGTCCCGTCCTTAAAATTTTATGAGGAGAGGGACTGATGATTTTTCCTTTGGCGTTTTTGTTCTTTACTCCTCGGCTTCATGCCTCCATTGAATTGTCCTTGGAATCCAATCGGGTCGAGCGCGGAAATATCGGATATGTGGATATGGAGAAGTTATTCGAGGAATTTCCCGAGACGGTTGCCGCCAAGAAAAAATTTAAGCGCGATCTCCAAAAAGCCGAGGATAAAATTAATCTTGAGAAAATCGGGATTCTCCATTTAAGACAAGACCTTTCAGATTTGAGAATGGAGAGAAAATACGATATTAAGAATCAGTCAAAACCTGCGACTGCGGGGGTTTCCGTATCGTCGATGGCGGCGCATCTTTCCCCGAGCGTTTCCTCTTCTCCTGTGGTCGCGGCATCAACGGCTGTGAAGACAAACAGCGGGGCTCCTCTTGACCCAAATTTGATATCAGCCCTGCCGGGCTTTGGACGAGTGTCTGCCAGTTCAGGAACTTCTTCTTCCGCCTATGACGTTTCCGCCGGAAGTTCAGCAGAGAAGATTTCTTACGGGTCTTACGTTTCATCCAAGGCTATTTCTTCGCCTTCCTCGTATTCCGCTTCGGCTTCAAGTTGGGCGGTCCATTCCTCATCCATGACCGGCCTGTCAAAGACCGTGATTTCTTCCTCGATGACCGCTTCTTCAGCCTTGCCGTCAAACTCGGCTTTCGCGATTGCATCCACCCATCAGGCGGCGCTTTCGCCCTCAAAGATGACCTTGCCGCAGCTTAACAAGAAAATCAGCAAAGAGAAACAGGAAATCGCTCAGGACCAGGCGGCCTTGAAACAGGACGAATCCTCCATAGAAAAAAATCTGCTTAACTTGGAAAATCGAGAAACCCAGGGGCTTTTGGGAAAGATCTATAAAGTAATCAGGGAAGTGGCGACCGAATCGGGGGTCAGCGTCGTCGTGGATAAAAGTCAAATTCTTTACGGCCACAACGCGGTTGATTTAACGGATAAGGTCTTGAAAAGACTGAAGATATTAAAGGCGTCAGGAGGTTTTCAGTGAGTAATAACTCTCTTTATTTGGGAAAAAAAACATCGGAAATTGCCCTTCTGGTTGAAGGTCGCCTCGAGGGGGATGGGAATTTGATGATCGCGGGCTTGGATTCTTTGGAGAGCGCCGGGCCTTTGGATATTTCTTTTCTTGGAAACCCCAAATACGCCGAAGCCGCAAAAAACTCCCGGGCAGGGTGCTTGCTTTTGCCCCGCGGTTCCGAAGGGGTTTCTTATTCCGGTCCCAGCCGCATCTATGTGGAGGATCCGCAATACGGGTTTTCGCGGCTGTTGACTGAGATTGAGTCACAATTTCCCAAGCCTCCGGCTTTAGTGGATGAACGGGCATCCATCCATTATGAGGCGCGTTTGGGCCCCGAGGCGTCGGTTTCTCCATTTGTCGTTATTGAACGCAAGGCGGTTATCGGAGAACGCACGGTCATCGGCCCGCACTGTTTTATCGGAAGCGGAGCCCGAATTGGGAAGGATTGCCGCATTTATCCCAATGTGACGATTCGTGAAAATTGCGTGGTTGGAGATCGCGCCATCATTCATTCCGGCTCTGTGATTGGATCCGATGGATTTGGATTTTCAACGGATAAAAAGACGGGGAAACATCGAAAGATTCCGCAATTGGGAAATGTCGTTATTGGGAATGATGTTGAGATAGGCTCGAACGTGTCCATTGACCGCGCGACAATTGGGGCGACGTCCATTGGAGACGGAACCAAGATTGATAATTTAGTCCACATGGCCCATAATCTTCAAATTGGAAAAGATTGCCTGATCCTAGGGCAATCGGGATTTGCGGGTTCAACGAAGATTGGAGACCGAGTGATTGTGGCGGCTCAGGCTGGAGTTGCCGGTCATCTTCAAGTAGGAGACGGCGCGATTATTTTGGCGCAAAGCGGAATCATGAACGATGTTGAAAAAAATGCGATTGTGTTTGGCTCTCCATCACGGCCAAGAAAGGAAGCATTTAGGCTCCAAGCTCTTTATGGTCGTTTGCCGGAACTTTTTGAATCGGTTAAAAAAATAAAATCTCAGTTGGGCGGGGTTTCTTCCGATCGTTCCGGGGATGAGAAGCAGATTTCATAATTCGGAGATATCAATGGAAACAATGCAGGCGACGATTAAAAGAGAAATCAGTCTTGAGGGCATCGGCCTTCATACCGGCAGCCTGTCTCGGCTGACCTTTCGTCCCGCGCCGGCCAACACCGGCATTCGGTTTTTTAGGGTGGATTTACCGGAACATCCCATGGTTCCGGCCAGGACGGACTTTGTCGTCACGACCGTTCGCGGAACCAATTTAGGGCTTGGGGAAGCTAAAATACACACCGTCGAACATGTGCTGTCCGCCTGCACGGGGGTAGGCATTGACAACATGGATGTTTTGGTTTCCGCTCCCGAACCCCCGATCATGGACGGTTCGGCCCTGCCCTTTGTCAAGGCAATTTTGACGGCCGGCATCGAGCATTACCCCGCCGCGCCCAAACGCTGGCTTCATCTGCCGGGGGAAGTTCATTATCAGGATGGGAAAGCGAAATATCGGGCTTTTCCCGCCGACAACTTTGAGATTAAAGCGACTTTAATTCACGAGCACCCTTTGATGCCGGAGATGAGCTTGACTCTCACGCTGGACCGGGAGGTTTATCTTCGCGAGATCGCCCCAGCCCGGACTTTTTGCTTTGAGCATGAGGTTGAGTTTTTAAAATCTCAAGGACTGGCTCAAGGGGGTTCGTTAGATAATGCGATTGTCATTGGGAAAGACCGTTATCACACTAGTGAGGGCGGGCTTCGCTTTCCAGACGAGTTTGTCCGCCACAAAATGCTAGACTTGATAGGGGATTTAACCCTCATTGGCCGCCCGCTTTTTAAGATGCGAGTCGAGGCCGAATGTTTGGGGCACGCCCACAACATCGCTTTTTCCAAACTTCTGCGGGCGGCGGCGGTCAAAATGAGAGGCAAAAAATCCCTGGAGGCGCGGTAATGGAAAATGTAATTTCTTCTCAGACCTCGGTTCGGGTTGTCGATATTAAGGGAATAAGAAAGGCGATTCCCCACCGGTATCCTTTCCTGTTGATTGATAAAGTCGAAATCCTTGAAGAGGATAAGCGCGCGGTCGGAACCAAGATGGTGACGATTAACGAGCCTTTTTTTCAAGGGCATTTCCCCGAACACCCGGTTATGCCGGGCGTTTTGATCATGGAAGCCTTGGCCCAAGCCGCTTGCGTCATGCTTTTGTCTAAAGGCGGCTATGAAAACAAAATAGCTTACTTTATGGGAATTGAAGAAGCAAAATTTAGAAATCCCGTTTTTCCTGGAACGGAGCTTAAGCTTCATGTCGAGGTTTTGAGGCTCGGCCGGGCGGGAAAGTTTAAAGGCGAGGCCAAAATCGGAGATAAGATTGCAGCTGAAGGCGTCATGACTTTTGCCCTTGTCGATAAGGAGGCGTCCTAATGCCTATTCAAATAAACCATAAGGGCGGCATTGTCCCGTCTTTAAAATTTTATAAGGAGAGGGACTAATGCCTATTCACTCAACCGCCGTTATTGATCCTAACGCAAAAATAGATTCCAGCGTTGAAATCGGCCCGTATGCCGTAGTCGGCCCGCATACCGCTATCGGCGCAGGTTGCATTATTGGCGCGCACGCCGTCATCGAAAGAACCCAGATGGGAAAAAACAATCGAATCTTTCCCGGCTCTTATATCGGCGGGGCGCCGCAGGACCTCAAATTTTCTGGAGAAGAAACTCTTTTGATCATGGGAGATTCCAATACGGTCAGGGAATGCGTTACCTTGAACCGCGGAACCGTTGCTACCGGAAAAACCATGATCGGCTCTAATTGCCTCTTCATGGCTTACTCTCATGTCGCTCACGACTGCGTGATTGGAAATCACGTGATTTTCGCCAATTCGGTCGCGATGGCTGGGCACATCGAGGTGGGAGATTTTACCGTCGTTGGCGGGCTTGCGGCTGCTCATCAACATACGAGAATCGGGCGCTTGTGCATGATCGGCGGTGGAGCGATGATTCCCAAGGACGTTCCTCCATTTTGCATGGTTCAGGGAGATCGCGCGACGCTCAAGGGCCTTAATCTCTTAGGGCTTCGCCGCGCCGGCGTTTCTCCGAATTCAGTTAAATTGATTAAAGAAGCCTACCGCGTCCTTTTTATGTCCGGCATGCCTTTGGAAGAAGCGCTGTCCCAGGCGGAATCCATCCGCTGCGCGGAAGCGCGGGAAATGATTTCTTTTATCCGGTCTTCTAAACGAGGCGTGATTCGTCCGGCGCCGCGCGTGTCCCAGCAGGAAGAGGAATTTGTCGCGTAGTTCTTCGGTTCGCCTCGCTTTGCCGCGCCGGCAAGTTTGTATTCATGGGCATTTTTACCAGCCCCCCAGGGAAAACCCTTGGACCGGCCTTATTGAACGACAGGAATCAGCGGGAAATTTCCATGATTGGAACGAGAGAATCGCGGCCGAATGCTATGTTCCAAATACAGAAGCGCGTGTCGTGGGTCCTGACGAGGAAGTTTTAAAGCGGGTCAATAATTATTCCTGGATCAGTTTTAATTTCGGCCCGACCTTGATGATGTGGCTGGAAAAATCAAATCCCAAGGCCTATGAAAAAATTATCGCGGCCGATCAAGAGAGTTTCCTCCGGCTGAATGGTCACGGAAACGCCATCGCTCAAGCCTTTGTTCACTTGATTTTGCCTTTGGCCGACCCCCGCGATCAAAAAACGGTCATTCATTGGGGAATTTCTGATTTTAAGCGTCGCTTTGGCCGGGCCCCGGAGGCTTTATGGCTTCCGGAAACCGCTTGCGATGATCAAGTTTTAAAGCTCTTAATTGACTTTAAGATGAAATACGCCATTTTGGCTCCTAGCCAAGCCGAGCGGGTAAGGCTTCTCGCGCCCGCAGGGCCTTGGAAAGACGTCTCCGAGGGTTCCATTGACCCCAAGAGGCCTTATCGTTGGTTTGATCCTTCCAGCGAGCGCCGGCGCTTTATTGATCTCTTTTTTTACGACGGGCCTATTTCCGCCGCCGTTTCTTTTGAAAAATTGATGTCTGATTCTAAAGTTTGCGCGGACCGAATTATTCAGGCTTTCGGCGATCTGAAAAAGGACGGTCTTGTTTCAATCGCGACTGATGGGGAACTCTACGGTCACCATCATAAATTCGCGGAGATGGGGCTTGCGTATCTGGTGGATAAGGAGCTTCCGAGCCGAAAAATCGAAGTGGTCAATTATGGTTATTTCTTGTCGCGCCGCCAGACGGAATGGGAGGTTGAGATTAAGGCGGGGCCGCAAGGTTTGGGAACGTCCTGGAGCTGTTCTCATGGCGTCGGAAGATGGTTTCTTGACTGCGGATGCGGTTCGGAGGGAAAAAGCCAGAAATGGCGAACTCCCTTGAGACAGGCTCTCAACGTTTTAAAGTCGCGTTTGGATGGTTTAACCGATAAGGCGGGAGAGGGCTTGTTTAAGGATGTTTGGGCCGCGAGAGAAGATTACGGAGAAATCATCGGCGAAGATGTCCCGCAACTTCCGGCTTCGTTTACGCGGCGGCATTTATTAAAAAATTCTCCTTCTGAGCTTGAGAAAGCCCGGCAACTCATGGAAATACAGAAATTCGCCCTCTATATGTTTACCAGCTGCGGATGGTTTTTCTCCGACATCGCCGGGCTTGAAGCGACGCAAAATCTTAAATACGCTCGTCGGGCCATGGAAATCGCCCGGGAAATTTCAGGTGAAGATTTTGAATTAGAATTTTTAGAAATTCTAGCCCAAGCTCTTGGAAACGACCTCAAGTTTCCGGATGGAAAGACGGTTTATCAAAACTTAGTCCGCCAATCAGTTTAAGGGATTCCTCCCGGCGGCGCTCCGCTTTGGTTGGCCATGGACTGCGGCATGCATTGCCCGCCTTGTCCTGGCGCAGGGACATAGCCCTGCGGGCAGTTAGTCTGCGGATACCCGCAACCGGCGGATTGGCCCGCGCCGGGCCCGCCGCTGGCGCCCATAATGCCCCCACTGCCTCCACAGCCGAAAACCCCCACAAGAACCATTCCAAGCGTCGCGGTCACCGTAGCGTAAAAAATTCGTTTCATCATAAAAGCCTCCGGTCAATAGTGTAAGCCCGTGAGCTCCGTTTGTCAAGGAGAGGAGAGATTTTTTACCGAATTTTTACTTTTTAGAGTAAACGCGGGTAGTCCCCCTTTTTTCCTGACAGTAGTCCAAAAACACTTGACAAAGTCCAAAAATGGACTTATAGTATAATTATCAAGGGGGACCGCCATGGGGAGCGCTCAGACGTTGCCTAGGAAGTTAGACCCAAAGACCGCGTCCGGACCGGCGCTGAGAGCTTTCTTTCGCCTCGCCAAGCGGTGGGGTTTGGATGTGGACGAGCAGATGAAGTTGCTGGGAATATCGGCGCGATCGACTTTCTTCATCTGGAAAAAGGAGCAAGATGGCCGCTTATCTCTTGATACGCTTGAGAGAATTTCGTATCTCCTGGGGATATTCAAGGCCCTTCATATTCTCCTGCCTAAAGAGGACGCGGCTGACGCTTGGATCAAGAAGCCCAATACCGCGCCCATTTTCGGCGGCAAAAATGCGCTGGAGCGCATGCTCTCAGGACACGTGAGCGACCTTTATGTTGTCAGGCAATATCTGGACACTCAACGCGGCGGATGGGCATGAATATCCCGATCCATCGCGTTCAGTGGGAGCCCTGCTGGCGCATCATCCCGACCCGCTATCCGGAAGAACAAATACTGGAGAAGGTTGCCGACCCCGGCGATGTTGACATCCTGTCTGATTTGGAGTCCATGACAAACGAGCGCTTACGGCAGGAGCGCGGCGAAGCGGCCATTGTCGCGCCCATGGATTGGGTCTCAGGACCCGGCAGCGAATTCATTATGGCCCCCTTTACTTACAGGAATCCGGAAGGCAGCCGGTTTGGTAACGCTCAGCGCGGCGTCTATTACGCGGCGCGGGCCCTGCCTACTGCCATAGAGGAAACCAAGCATCATCGCCAGATTTTTATGAGCCGGACCAAGGAAGAGCCGATGCGGCTTGAGATGCGAGTCCTGACCGCCAATCTCAACGGAAAGCTTCATGACATCCGGGGTCTGGAGAAGAAGTTGCCTCAGGTCTACAGCCGGATCAGCTACGGCGCCTCGCAAGAATTAGCCGACAGATTGGCCAAGGAGTCGTCTTACGGAATTGCCTACGACAGCGTCCGGCACAAGGGTGGCCAATGCGTGGCGGCGCTTAGGCCGCCCGTTTTGAGTCATTGTGAGCGGGAGCGCAATCTGATTTTCGAATGGGACGGCAAAAAAATTGCGAAGGTCTATGAACTGCATGAATACTCGGATTAGAGGCGTTGGCTGAAGAGCGGAACCTTCCGGCCCACAACAAAACCTCGTTTAATTCAATTCCCGGGTCTAATAATGGGTATAATTTTGGGAGTCGGATTTCAAGACGGCGCGCAAGTATTGGAACAAGCTTAAGGAACGGCTGAAAAAGGAAGGCAGTCAGTCGGTGTCAAATTGTCACCAACTGAAAATGCCTGCCACGGACGGCAAGAGTTATCTCACCGACGCGGCGGACGTTGAGACCTGCGCCGAGTATATCGAAAAAATAGGACAGTTCCTTTTTTCTTTGCGAGTCCTTTAAATCTGCGCGAGGAGGGATTCGAACCCTCAAGGCCTTGCGGCCACACGGTCCTGAGCCGTGCGCGTCTGCCAGTTCCGCCACCCGCGCGTCAGACTATTTTACAAAATGGCGCTCAGGGATCGTATTATTCCGTTGCGAGCCCTAATGCCTTTCCTCAATAACCATAAGGGCGGCATTGTCCCAACTTTAAGATTATGGGCTAATTCTCAAGTCGGAAAATAATTTGTTGCGCAATTTTAACTGGGACGGGGCCTTGGGCGTCGCGCGCGGGAGAAAATTTCATCAGGGAGGCGACCTTTCTGGCGGCATCGTTAAAATCAGAGGCGGCCGGCGTTAGGATGTCGACTCCCGTAACTTCTCCGTTAATCCCGATATGAATGGCGACCAAGACGCTGGCCTGCTTGCCCGCGCGCCTTTCAGCCTCGGGATAGAATCTGCGAAGGTTTTTAAGCACGTCATTGAGATTTAAAAGTTTAGGGGGAATGATTCCGGCCGGAGAACCCCCGTTCCCATTGCCCTTGGGAGAGCCGTAGTTCGCTCCTTTTCCGGAGCCGCTGGTCAAGGGGGAGGCGCCGGTTCCCGTCTTGCTTCCGCCCGGGGTCGGGCGCTTTTGAGGAGGCAAGGGAACGGTTTTTTTGGTTTGTTTGTTCGGAAGAGTCCAAGTTTTTTGCGCCGGAGGAGTCGTTGGGGGCGGCAAAATTTTAGGCGCGGGTTTAGCGGGAAGAGGCGGAGCGTTTGAAACCTTGCGCTTGGGGGCGCCGAGCTTCTTGGGACCGGTCCCGATTATGGGATTGGTCAGATCCACTTCGATGGGGGAATTATTTGGAGAGGCGAAGCGCAATTCAAGACTGAAAGCAAATAAAAGTCCGTGAAGGGCGGCGGAGAGAAGAAGACATTGCCTCCATGATAAAACCGGGTTTTTTCTTGGAGGTTTCTTCCCTTGAGAAGGAGCGTTCACAAACTTTTGACTTCAAGCCCTATTTTGTGAATTTTAGAACCGCGAATGATGTCCAGAAGGGCGACGATATGCCCGTAGGCGACGCTTTTATCTGCGGCGAGAGTAACGCGGGTATCCGGGTTGGCGGCAAAGGTTTGAGCTAAAAGCGCGGAGAGTTCGCTTTGAGAAACGGGTTTTCCGGAAAAATAGATTTGGGTTTTTGCGTCCATGGCGATTTGAACGGCCTTGGTCGAGGTGTGAGAGTGGTGAGCGGCTTTGGGAATGTCGACCTTGATGGTTCTGTGAGCGATCATGGGGGCGGTCACCATGAAAATGATGAGGAGAACCAAGACCACATCCACCAAGGGCGTGATGTTGATGGCGGTCATCGGGCCGGAGGCTTTTCCGGGAGATTGCATGGCTATTCCGAGCGATATCTCAGGAAAACGATCAAGGATTCAGTTCCAGAGAGGATTTTTTGAACCTTGTCTTGAAAATAGTTATAAGCGATGACGCAGGGAATGGCCACGAAAAGACCGATGGCCGTCGTCACAAGAGCCTCGGAGAGACCTTTCATGACAACTTCGGGGCCGGCCCCGCTTTGGGATAAATCATGAAAAGCCTTGATGACGCCCAAGACCGTTCCCAAAAGCCCGATAAAAGGGGCGTTCGAACCCAAAGTCCCCAAAATGAGAAGCCTTTGTTCGAGAAGATTTTTTTCCGGCCAGCTCTTGGCCGCGAAGATATCGTTATTGAACGGTTTCTTTCTTGAACGCTCCGTCATTTCTTCCGCCAGAAGGCGGCTGGAGGCGCCGTCAAATTCGGAAAGGTTGATTTTTCCCTCGGCGCCTGTCAGAATGAGTTTGCGAAGGGCTAAAAACGCGGCTTCTTCTTTTTTGAGAAACAATCCGCGTTCGATAATGACGGCTACGGCGACAATGGAGCAGAGAAGAAGGGCCCAGATGATCCAATCGCCGCCGCTAAATGCCAGAGCTTTGAGAATCGCGAGCATGGACGTTTTCGAATCAGGGCTTCCGATATCCTTCCATTTTCAAGAGGGCCCAGCATAGCTCGGCTTGAACGGAAGGGTTAGTTTCGGAGTAGAGTTGCGGCTGAATGAGGGAGTAGACATCGTTTTTTCCCATTTCGCCCAGATAATGAGTGGAAAAAGCCCTAGTAAACCAGTCGGGGTCTTGATAGTGGTGAAGAAGCGTTTCCCGCCCGAATTCGTTTCCTAATTTCCAGGCGAGGTGAGAAGCGTAGAGTTTCACGGCCAGCGAGGCATCCATCTCGGCGGCGGTGTAGATAATTGAGCTGATATTGGCGTTGGGTTGTCCGTTCGCCATGATATAGAGAGCTTCCATCGCGGTAAAGCGAATGGTGACATTAGTATTTTGGAGAGCGGATTGAAAAAGCGGAATAAATTGAGGATCGTGGGTATAAGCGAGCGCATCCAGGGCCAAGGCTTGGATTTGAACGTTAGTTCCCGTTTGAACAATGGTCTGGAGAGAATTTTGAAGGGTTAGATCTTTGGTTCCCGCCAAACCTTCGGTTAAGAGAAAGCCTAATTGGGTGTAGCGGGTTTGGAGATTATACCCGTCCAAGGTCGTCAAATTCGCCAAATTAGTCAAAGATGGGTCTAGTTGTTCTTGGGAGTTTGGCCGCATATTTGGAAGTTGAAGAAGGCGCAAAAGATTCGCGTTAATCTGAGGATCTAAAATGGCGTTGGGCGGAAGTTTAAGCCTAGGAGCCGTGATGATGAGGGGCTCAAGTTCGAGAAGCGGAGCTGAGGGCGCCGCGGCAGTTGAGGGGGGGACGGTGGGCGTTTGAGCGGAGACGCTTCCCGATAAAAATAAGGAACAGACAAAAATAATTTTTCTCATTGGCTTGCTTGTTTTTTAGGAAATAGTTTTATGGCCGCGACGCAATCTTCCGCGACGACGAAATTGTATTGCTGTTCCTGGTTGATTCGGTTGACTAGGCGATCGTAGTCGCTGGCGTCGCCGTAATCTCCCAAATATTGAGCGGCCATGGCGCGGACAACCCAGCTGGGATTTGATAAAAACGAGCGGAGCATGGGAACGCCGGAGGGATCTCCCAGTCTTGCCAAAAGCCCCGCCGCGTAAACATTCAAAATAGGAATTCCTTCCGTGTTGGGGTGGGTCTCGGTCTTGATGAGGGGAATGGCGTGTTTAGGATGCCCCCAAACCGCCAGGGCTTCCAGCGCTCCAAAGCGTATTCCGGAATGAAAATATAAAAGGGCTTCCTTAAATACGGCCTCATCGGCGATATTGTGTTGGTTGGCCAAAATGATCAGGGCTTCGGAGCGAACCTCGTAATTGGTGCTCCAGCGGGCCATGGTCTTAAGTTCTTTTCTGATTCGAGGGTTGCTGGTATTGAGCGACAGCGCTTCGGTGATGGGAATTCCAATGTGGACATAGTGGTTTCTGAGCCGGAACCCCGTTGGCGTTCCAATGCTGATGATGTCTCCAAGCGGGGTCCCTGCGGTGTTGTTGAGCGTGACGGTTTCGGTGTTTAAATTATCAAAAAGATTGATCAGTGTGCTGGTAATTAAGGGATCGGTTTTTGCCGTAGAGCTGGAACTCACAGCCGAAGCGGTCAGGGAAGACGCTTGGAGTGCCCCTGGGGTCCCCGGCGCGGCGGCGGAGCCGGGCGCTCCCGGTTGCGGAACGCAGGAGGAAAGAGCCAAAACTCCCAAAGACAAAATGGCGAGGGACAGGATCGAACTGTCGACACCTGGTTTTTCAGACCAGTGCTCTACCACTGAGCTACCTCGCCTTAAAATTTTCATTTCTGAATCCTAATCCATTATAACAATAAATCGAGAAATTACGCCTTTTCCTCATGATTCTTGGGGATGGCATTATCCCGACCTTAAGATTATCGCAAGGAAAGGGATTAGGTCTTTTGCCGGAAAGGGTCTAGGACTTTAGACCCATGCGCTGGGGCTTTGAGATGAACATAATAGAAGATATGAAAAACAAAAAAATATTTTTGAGCTCTTCGTTATCTTTGTCTCTTGTTCTTTCCTCTCTTAGCCCCGCTTTTGCCGGGCTAGGCGTGAGAAGCGAAATTTCCAACGCTTCGGAAAATATTTCTCCCGCCCAAGTTGCGCCGCTCGATTTTTCAGTTCAAAATGTCGCCGATATTCCGACGCTAAGAGATGGGTTGAGCTTAAAGCTTCCGTCCGTGGAATCTCCGGAATTATTTAAAGTCTCCTGGGAGAAGCGCCGGGAGCTTTTGCGCGCCGCCGTTCAGAATCAAGACAAAGAAAACAGCGCGGCAATTTCTATTTCGGGGCAAGCAAAAGAGTCTGCGCCAAAATCCCGGCGGTTTGCGGCGATTTTAAAGCGCTTAAAAAATTTCCTGGGGCGCCGAGCGATTGAGACTTCAAAAACGCCCGTTAATTTCGACGGACAATCTTTTTTAAGGGGCCTTGCGCTGGGCGTTCGCCGAAAACCCTGGCAGAATGAAGCGCCCCTTCCTTCTTCTGATCGCCGGTTTTTGCTTCAGCCCTCAGATAAGGGCCTAGTCGCGCTTAAACAGTTTCACCTTTCCGCAGATTCCGTTTCTTCCGAGGGAGAAAAACCCCTCATTCTCAATGCCGATCCATCGGACATGGTTTCAATAGAGAAGGCTTTGCGTCAGGAAGTGGATTTAAATCCCGCGAAATATGGGCTCTCCAATCAATATGGAGATCCGAATCTTCAGATGGCGACGGTCCATGTGGCAAAATTGACAGGCCAAGCCGATCAAGCGGACAGCATCATCGCGGTTTTCAGACAATGGCAAAAAGGAACGGACCTGGACGGTTCTCCTTATTATTTGTTAGTTGACGGCGCGGATTTACGTTTCCATATCAAGGTTTTGAATGGAAAGCCGATTGTCATGGGCGTTGAAGGCGGTTTTGCTTCTGGAATTGACCCGTCCATCATGAAGCCGGGTTATAACGATTCCCAGCTTGAAGATATTGCCCTGAAACAATTGTCTTTTGAAAAGCCGAACGGGGGAAATTCCACGGGCGCCGTCATTCGCCCAAAAATACCGGGCCATTTCAATTTGGTGAGCGCAACTCCGCAGGTGACGCTTATGGCGCGTGAAATTGTCTATATCGCCAATTCTTGGCGAGCGGTCAATATCTATCAGGGAAATTCAACGACGGGCGGCCAAGAAATTATTTTAGTCGACGTTAAAACGGGCGAAGCGTTTCCCTTGGGCCCCAACGGCGTCCTCAATCATCGTTTCGCCGCTTCCGAAGGTTCCATTTCCGGAGGGGTGGTCGGCCGCGGGACGACGTTGACGGAAGATGGAGAAGACCATGGACCTATTGGTGAGATGGCTTTGCCCAATGCCAAGGTTTTTGATTCCCAGGGGCGAGTGATTACTGTAACCGATGAGAATGGGAATTTCACCATCCCCGCCAACATCAATGATGGAAAACCGATGCCGATTGTCGTGCGCCTGGATGGAATTTACGGGCCGGTCATCGATGATGATTCCGCCGATTCGCCCATCGTCGCGAATTTAACCGTTAAGCCGGGAGAAACCGTTCGCGTCACTTTAAACCCGAACGGAGACGACGAACAACAGGCCGCCAGCGTCAACGCCTATGTGTATTCCTACCGCCTCTTCAATTGGTTTAAATCCTATCTTGGACTTTCCGACCCGCGCTTTTACACTCCTTTGGCGGGCTCCATTCATACGAATGGAACCAGTCTGCCTGGAAATGCCGATTATGATCCCGTGACGGACGGTTTCTACCTAATGAAAAGAGCGACGCTTCCCCAGAGGGTACGAGGGAAAGATGGCCAAATCAAGACAGTGCTTTTGACCTTTGAAAACACTTCCCAGCCCTCCATTTCCCTGCATGAACTGGGGCATCGCTTCGTCCAGAGAGCCTCGCAGTTGAGTTTAAATCCCGAGCAAATGAACGCTGCGGCCTACCGCTTCGTGAAAAATCCGATTGACCCCGTGATGGGTTCCGGCTCCAACGAGGCGATAGCGGACACGATTTCCATGTTTCTACGAAACAGCCCTATGATTGGGAATGGATTTTATTTAAATCCCTTGCCCGGAACGTCGAACTTCATCCGGACCGGAGAAAATAAGACCGCCTATGACTCCAAAAATGACCCTAATGATGATCCCCATGAGCAAGGCGAAACCCAAATGGGGACGGCGTGGATGAGCCGAAAAGACATCATAGCGGCTATGGGAGAGGCCGAAGGGGCCTTTCGATCGGCCCTGATTTTCGTTCTCGCGCAGCTTTACGCGCAGTCTGCGGATCCAGCGAGCGCTTTGACGCATGCGATGCTGGCCGATATGGCTAAAGACGGGACTATTCCGCACGGGTCCATCATTCGTTCCCACGCGAAAAACGATCACGGCCTGGACCTTCCGCCCTCGCCGTCATTTCCAAACGGGGGTAATGTCCTCGTGGCGGGTGGAAGCCCTTCTTCCTCAAGCGCCGCGCGGTGATTAGGTGATTATGAGAAAAGGGACTATGCCTTTCCCGCAGAATTCTTAGATGGCATTGTCTCGACCTTAAGATTATGAGAAAAGAGACTAGGTCTTTTGCCGGAACTCTTCTAGGCCTTTGGACCCATACGGATTTATCAATAAGGGACTAAAATAGATAAGTAGGACTGTAAAAAAATAGAGGAACTTATATGAACAAAAAAATAACCGGCGTTTTGATGTCTCTGAGCGTTTTATTTTCTTCCAGTTTCGGTTCTGTGTGGGCTGGTTTTTCCCCGATGGAAATTCGGACAGGGGGAAACGTCGCTTCCGTTCATCTCTCCGATCTTCCCTTGTCTCCTGTGGGACAGGAAGGGGCCTTGCCCACTATACCCGAGGGGACGCAGGAATCTCTTCAGTTTGAAGATTCATTAGGCGCGATTCCTTTTGTCGAGAAAAAGAATGCCGAGGAAAAGATTTTTTCGCCGGCTTCCCCAGTCGTGTCCGGTTCTCAGAATGGGGAGATGGTCACAGGCGTCTATAATAAGGAGACTACGCAGAATTTATCGTCCGCGCACGCTTCCCTTGAGGCTCAATCCTCTCAGGCAGTTCCTTCCAAGTCGCTGAAGAGTTTTGTCGCCTTTATCGGTTCCAATCTCAAAAAAGCCGGCGCGCGCTTCTTTGACGGATCCAAATACCAGTCGCCCTTGTCCGCTCTTCAGTTCTCCGCTTTTGCGCCGTCCATTCGCCCGCTTCCGAAACTCAAACTTCCAAAAGGAGTCAAAACCGATGCCGGGCCCATTATCCCTGACTTTAAGGGTCAGCCTGAATTTCAACAGTCTTTAAACGCCGTTTCCGCGGCGGAAGAGCCTTCCACTGAAGCCGCTGCTCCGGGCGTCCAGGTTTTCGACCGCTTGGTCGATATTCCTCTCTCCGCTAATCCGCAGGACGCGGCTGATATTGAGCGCGCGGTTCGCGAGATGATTGATTCTCATCCTGGGTATAAGATTAAGAGCGCGGATTTGGGAGCATCCAAGATTCATTTGACCCAGGTCCCCGGGCAACTCCCGACCTGGTACGCTTCCTTCCACCAGCAATATACCGATGGAGTCGCGGCCCCGTTTCCGGTTTACGGAGCCTCCGTCAACTTTACTATTCAGGTGAAAGATGGAAAGGCCGTAATCGTCGGCGTCCACGGGCGGCTTTTCCCAAATCTCAAGGTTGACGCTTCTTCCAAATTCAGTGACGCGGCTTTAGAAGGGAAAATCAGAAATCGCCTAAAAATTAAAAATGACGCGAAGGTTGAGATTTCATTTCGCGACCGACAAATCTTCTACGTTCCCTCTTCTTCCGGAAAAGGCGGTGCTTGGCATGCGATCAGTCTTTACAAGGTAGACGGAATCCCCGCTCTTGTCGCGGCCGATATCTCCAGCGGAGAGACATTCTTGTGGGATATGCGCTTAGGCGTAGCAACACCCACGACCGGTCCGCCGGCCAACATTTCGGCTTCGGCGCAGTTTGAAGCCCGCGTTCCTCAATCCGATAACGATATGGGAACCCCTCCGAATCTTCATCAATTGCCTTTGCCGGGCGTGACGGTGACTCTTCCGGATGGGAAGGAAGTTCAGGCCGATGATCAAGGTCGGGTGAATATCAATTTGGCGGATGGTCGTCCCATGGATGTGACCGCGAGACTTGAAAGCGACCATGTCCTAATCAATAACGAAGCCGGCGGGGCCTTAGTGGTTAAAGCGCAAATAGTGAATGGAAAAGACGGCGCCGTCGTCGTTTTTAACCCGTTGACCAGCGTGACCGGACCCACAACGCCGGACGCCAAGCCCACTCTCTGGGGAAAGATTGTTCAGGCCTTTAAGCATTTCTTTTCTCCGTCTTACCGGGCTAAGGAAGCCGCGGCGAGTCAAGCGCGCGCCGAAGCGGAAAATGAATTGGCGCAGGTGACAGCTTATTACAGCCATTACACTTTTATCAATTGGGCGATGGCGCACGGCGTCGGCGAGAAAGACGGCCTTCTCAAACAGAAATTGACGATCAATGTCAATATCGCGGATGAATGCAACGCCTATTATGATCCGTCCTCCAATACGCTGAACTTCTTTTTGTCCAGCGCACGCTGCATCAACACGGGGACTCTTCCCGGCGTCGGCTTCCATGAGAGCGGACATTGGACCCATGCCTTGGTCGCCAGTTATGCCCATCTAGGTATTCAGGCCATGGCTTCGGTTGATCCGGGCTTAGGCGAGGGAATCGGCGATATGTTTGCCACCCATATTTTGTCGACCCCTCTGATCGGAGAGCATTTTTTCAACGATCCATCGCAGTCTCCCATCCCCGATGTTCCCGGAGGGGCTTTGCGCGAGACGACGAACAATTATCAGTTTAACCCCGAAGACGAGGTCCACAGACAAGGGCTGGCGTTCATGGGAACAGTCGGCTATGGCGGGGCTTGGCATTCTCTTCTGATTAGCGCTCTTGGAAAAGATAAGGCCCTGTCTTTAATCCAAGGTCTTATTTTCCCGCATATTTACGGCTATGCGAACGCCTCCGATGTTCCCGCAGCGTTGGGGGTCATTTACTTGGCCGCCAAATCCTTGACGGACGCCGCAGTCCAATCGGTGGCGACGAAAACCTTGCAGCAGGCCGCGGCCAAGCACGGGATGACGATTCCGGAGTCTCAAGGGCAAGCTCCTTCGGCCTAAACGAATATAAAATAAGGAAATAAAGACGGTGGATAGGAAAGCGCAAGGGAGGCTCCTTGCGCTTTCCTTTTTATTTCTCCTAAATTCTCCCGCGCCCCGGGCGTCCGAGGTTTTTAAGGATTTTTCCAATTCCGTTCAACCCGCGCCCTTGGGCTCGAGTTTTTCTTCTCCATTAGGACTGGCGGAAGAAAATTCATTGCCTGATCTTAAAGAGCCTGGTTCTCCTCTTCTTCAAAACCTTGCGCCTGCTCTTGCGCTGAAAAAAAATAGCAGAATTAACTCTGGCTTTTTTCAACGATCCATTAAAAAAATCAAGCCGTTGGCGCTCAAGGTTAAAAGATTTTTTCGGCCTAAAATTTC
>JAJZCM010000008.1:29080-35152 GCA_021846045.1 bacterium
TTTGATGGCAGTGGATTTTCCGGAAGCTTGTTGCCGCAAAACTTTCCCAAGCCTCTAAATTTGCCTTCGGGGACGCCAGATGAGACCATACCGGAGATTGCGTCGTCTTCAAGGGAGACGTTACGCCGAAATTTGTTTGGGGAGGAAGGCCAGGGGGATGGTTTTCTCGATAATCCCCTTGAGCTCCACGTTAATCCAAAGGATGAGTTCGCGGTTGAGAAAATCTTACGCGAAAAAATAGACCACGCGAGCGCGCATTTTGGAATTTCAAGCTCGGATTTGGCGACCGTTTATGTGACCGCTAGCCCCGGCGGGTCCAACCGGGCGGATACTCTCTACGCTTATTTCCGTCAAAAGAAAGATGTTCTCAATCACGCGGGAAGTTCTATTTCCTTGCCTGTATGGGGCGCGTATGTGGCGGCTACGATTAAAGTCGTCCAAGGGCGGACATTTTTAGTTTCCCTCCACTCAAATCTCTACCCCGAAGTTGATCTTCCGCAAAAACCCGGATTAAGCGATCAAGACTTAAACGACGCAGTCCGGGCGCGATATGCGGATTCCCCGGATACTCTGATTCGTTTTTTGGGAAGAGCCGTCATTGAATATCAGGGACGCTGGCGCGCCGTTAATTTATACCGAAAAAAAGGTCTTCCTGTGAGCATCGCGGCGGATTTATTTAACGGGGATATTTTCATCTGGAACAATCCCGGAGCCAGCTCACTTGGCTTGCCGCCGGATGTTATTGAGAATTCCCATAAAATTCCCAGGATTGAGAGCTGGAGTTTGGCGACCTCTTTAAATTTGCGGGGGGAAACGCATAAGGCCGAAGGCCAAATAATGGCACGCGCGGAATTAGGAGACCGCCGTCCAAACGGAGAGATAACTTTATCCCCTCAGCCTCTCCCCTATCTTCACTTAACTATTGATGGGCGAAAAACCACGACTGATAAAGACGGACGATTTTCGGCGGAGATTAGTTCGTTGGAAGGTTCCGTGAAGGCGAAATTGTCCGGTCTTTTTACCGAGGTCGTTGATGAGAATGGGAATCCGGTTGAAATTAACGGGACCGTTCACAAAGGATCGGATAACGTCTTAATTTTTAACCCGGAAGGAAGCGATCCCATGATTGTAAATCAGGTTAATGCCTATGTGGCCGATGCCCGGCATCGCGATTGGCTGCGCCGGCGCTTAAACTCTGACCATCGCCTTGATTATAAGACGACGATTCGGGTTAATTCTCCGGAATTTGGAAACGCTTGGTATAGCGCTGAGAGCGGCGACATCCATTCTGATCGCGAAAACGACCAATATTCCGATACGGGACGGATAGGAATTTTCTTTCACGAGATGACGCATAAGGCCGACGATATGATTCATAACCCGCCGTCCGGCTTTTTCATGAATTTACTTAAACGCGCGCGGGCTTACTTTTCTTACCATTACAGACTTCCCGTTTTGGACCATCCCGTGGGAATGCGATCGGATGATGGCCTAAACGAGGGATGGGGCGACATTGTCTCGATGTTCGTCCTTGATACGCCCTTGATCGGCGAGGGATTCTATAAAAAGCGAAATCCCAATTGGATTCGGAACGGGGACAATAATTATCAATTCAGCGCTCAAGATGAAATTCATCAGCAAGGCCTTGCGTGGATGGGATTTGCCTGGGATTTAAGGAAATCCTTGAGCGAACGCCTGGGTGAAAAAGAAGGCGTGGCGCTCGCGGAGGAACTCGTTATCCCGGTTCTCTTTGGATACATTCCCGATATTCCCTCGGCCATGGCCCATACGCTTCTTAACGCGATGGATAAAGACGGGCACGTCCTGCATGAAGACCTCATCCGTCAAGCCGCCAAGGCGCGCGGCATAGAACTCCCTCCGAACCCAACGCTTCCTCTTTGATGAGCGCCGGTTCGTTGTTTCTATTATTGTTGACGAATATTCTTGGAGGGGCTTCCTTTGTGGCCACGGCCTACGCTTTGAAAAGCCTCTCTCCTTTCAACGTGGTATTTTGGCGGGTTTTGCTGGCGGGGCCGCTCTTTCTTCCTTTCTGTTTTAGGGCTTTGAGGAAAACTCGGCTCAACTCTCGTGATTGGGGGAGGGTTTTTCTGATTGCCGTCATCGGGTATGACGCGCCCTTGTGGATTGGAGCTTGGGGACAAAAACTTTCCAGCGCTACCCACGCGGCCCTACTTATGGCTTTGGAACCGGTGGCGATTATTTTTTTATCAGCTATGTTCCTGGATGAAGAATTATCGGTTTTAAAAATCGTCGCCCTTGTTTTGAGCTTGATCGGGTCTTTTTTGATCGTGGCCCAAGGGCATTCCTTGACTCTCTTGCTTCAATCTCCCCACGGCTCCTACTTGGGAGACGGTTTTTTATGTATTCAGGGCGTTTTATTTGCGCTTTATACCGTAGCCGGAAAGCCTCTTCTTAAAAGAATGGATGCCCTGAGTTTGACCTCCTTGACCTCGCTGGTCGCCGTTTTTCCGCTCCTTCTTTGCGCGGGAGCGGCGCATTTCCCGGTTTTTAAGTTCGGTTTTTCCGGTATCACTCTTTCTTCCATCCTTTATCTGTCCCTTGGGGTTTCTTTCTTCGGGGTTTTAACCTGGAATCTCGCGATGGAACGGGTTTCGGCTTCGCTGTTGGCTAATTTTATTTTCGTTCAGCCTCTCTTAGGCGCTATTTTGGGCGTTTTTCTTCTGAGAGAAGGCCTTAGTTGGGGAAGTTTTTTGGGTGGAGTCTTGATCTTGGCGGGGGTTTATTGCGCGTCCCGTGAAAAATCGTCACGGCCTCACAGGTAATCGTCTGAGGGGCTTTAAAACTTGTAAAATGAGTTATGGATTTCAATTTAACGCCTCGGCATCTTGAACTTCAAGCGCGCATGAGGGATTTTTGCGATCAAAAGATCGCCCCCAAGGCAGCGGCTCGCGATCAAAAAGAAGAATTCTCTTGGGAGAGCGTTCCGCTTCTCAAGGAAATGGGCCTTTTCGGAATTCCATTTTCTAAAAAATACGGCGGGCTCGGGGAAGATGAATTGGGCCTTTGCGTGATTTTGGAAGAGTTGGGCCGTGTGGACGCTTCCATTGCCCTGACCATAGAGTCCCATAACGGGCTTTGTTCCAGCCAGATTTATCTTCACGGAAGCGAAGAGCAGCGCTTAAGCTACATCCCGCGCTTGGCCTCGGGTCAAGACCTAGGGGCTTGGGCCTTGACCGAGCCGCAAGCGGGGTCCGATGCCGCTTCCATTCAAACCCGGGCCGAGTTTGACGGAGCCCATTGGATACTCAACGGTTCCAAGACTTTTACCACGCAAGGTTCCGTCGCCGGAATCTACGTGATTTTCGCGAAAACCTCCGCAGAATTTACCGAGAGCGGACGGGAGGGATTGACCGCTTTTGTCGTGGAAAAAGGAGCCTCGGGGCTTAACATTGGGAAAATCGAGAAAAAAATGGGGCTCCGCTCTTCCGACACGGCGCAGCTGCATCTTCATAACTTAAAGCTTCCTAAGGAAGCGGTGATTGGAAAAGCAGGCCGCGCTTTTCGGGATGCGATGGTGGTCTTAGACGGCGGACGCGTCGCGATTTCAGCCATTTCGGTGGGCATTGCCCGCGCGGCTTTGGAAGAGGGGATTCGCTGGGTCAAGGAACGTCAGACTGAATACGGGATTTCACCCGAAAACCCGGGACTAACCTATGCTCAGAGAATTTTGGCTCAAATTGCCTCCGAAGTCGATGCGGCCCGGCTTTTAACCTATAGGGCCGCGTTTTTAATGGATCAAAAGCGCTCCTATTCGCAGGAAGCTTCGATGGCAAAACTAATCTCCGGAGACTTGGCTGTGAAGGCGACGAGTGAAATTTTAGATTTGATCGGCCCCGAGGCTTCCCTGCTTGATTGTCCGGCGCAACGTTTTTTTAGAGATTCCAAGCTTTATCAGATTGGCGAAGGCTCCTCTCAAATTCAACAGTTGGTCATTTCTCGCCATTTGTTGAAGAATTTTGGATGAAAGAAGCAGAACTCATCGAGAAAAGTAAAGCCGGCGACGCGGAGGCTTTTTCTCAACTCATCCATAATTACGAAAGCAAGATTTTTAGCTTGGCCCATCATGTCTGCGCCGGAATGCCCTCGGACGCGGAAGACGTCTACCAGGAAACATTTCTCTCGGCGTTTAAAAACATCAAGGGTTTTAAAAACCGATCGAATCTGGGAACCTGGCTTTACCGTATCGCGGCCAATCTTTGCTGGCTTCGTTTTCGCAAGAAAAAGCGAGAGCCCATCGTTTCTTCTTTAGACCGGAGAAAGCCGGAGGAGGAAGGCGGACAATGGGAGTTTAAGGATTGGGTTCCAAACCCGGAAGAAATTTCAAGAAAGAAAGAATTGCAGGAGGCGGTAGCCAAGGCCTTGTCGGGACTTTCGACCGATTACCGTCTAGTCTTGACCCTGCGGGACATTGAAGGCCTCTCAGCGGAAGAAACCGCCAAGATTTTAAAACTATCCATCCCGGCGGTTAAATCCCGGCTTCATCGCGGGCGGATGTTTTTGCGAGAGCGCTTCGAAGCGGAGTTTAAGGAAAAAACGAGATGAGAGACCCTCGTTGCAAGAGCCTAAGGAGCCTAAGCGATGCCCGCGCGGGCATTGCGGGCTGATTGGTAGAGCTTAAGATAGGTTTCGGCGGATTTTTCCCAAGAGAAATCGCGGTTCATTCCGGAAGAGACGATGTTTTTCCACTCAGGCGCGTCGTAAGCCTTCAACGCACGGCTAAGCGCGCGTTTTAAATCCTCGGCGTTTCCGGGCTCGCATAAAAATCCGTTTTGATTTTTGTCCGAAGATTCAAAAACGGTGTCGGCCAGTCCCCCGGTGCGGCTGGCGACGGGAACCGAGCCGTACTTCATCGCAATCATCTGTCCCAGTCCGCAAGGCTCAAAGCGGGACGGCATCAAGAAAATATCCGAGCCCGCGTAAACTTTATGGGCGAAAGATTCGTCGAACTTGGGATGAAAATAAACGCGTTGGGGAAATCGTTTGGCGAAGTCTAAAAAAGCTCCTTCAAGAGCCGGATCTCCGGTCCCAATAACGGCCAAGGCGATATTTTCGATATGCCCTCCCAGCGCTTCCAGCGCTATATCAAGGCCTTTTTGATGATCCAGGCGCGAGACGATACCGATGAGGGGCGTTTTTGCGGGGATGTTTAAATTCCCTTTAAGAAAAATTTCTTTTTTGGCCGCAGTTTTCCCTTCCGCGTAGTTTTTTCCGGAATATTTTCTTTCAAGGAGAGTATCTTTTTGGGGATCCCAGATTTCCATGTCTAAACCGTTGAGGATTCCGTGGAGATAGCGGCTGCGGTATTTTAGAAGCCCTTCGAATCCGAATCCTCTCTCGGAGGAGGCCTGGATTTCTTGAGCATAGGTAGGGCTGACGGTATTGAGGCAATCGGAGAAAACCAGCCCTGACTTCATGAAACTCATCTGGCGATAGAATTCAAGTCCCTCAGCATTAAACAATAAGGGATCGACTCCGCATTTTTGAACGCTTTCCGGAGGAAAATTGCCCTGATAGGCAAGGTTATGGATGGTAAAAATAGTTTTTGCGTCGGCAAAGAAGTCATCGGATATCGGGCTCTTGAGAAAAGCGGCGATAAGCCCCGTTTGCCAGTCATGGGCGTGGATGATGTCGGGTTGAAATTTCAGGGCTTTCGCGGCGCCCAGGGCCGCTTTGGCGAAGAAAGCAAAGCGCAGATCATTATCGGCGTAGTCTCGCCCGGTTTCCCCGTAGAGGCCCGCTCGATCATAAAACGCGGGATGGTCGACGAGGGCGACTCTGACGCTTTTGTGCTTAAAAACCCATAACCCGCCGTTTAATGCCGATGTTCCGAGGGAAACGGAAAGAGGAATTTTTTGCGCGTTTTTGGTCCACTGCGGAGAAATCGAGCGATATTTGGGGGAGACAAGAAGGACTTCGTTTCCAAGGCCCGCGATTGTTTGACTGAGAGATCCGGCAACGTCGGCTAGGCCCCCAGTTTTGGAAAAGGGGACGGCCTCACTCGCCGCGATCAAAACCTTCATGGCTTAGAAG
>JAJZCM010000008.1:35252-48322 GCA_021846045.1 bacterium
TTCAAACTGTTCGATAGATGGAAGTTCTTCCAAATTTTTGAGGCCGAAATGCTTTAAAAATTCCAAGGTCGTTTCATACATTAGAGGCCGTCCGATGGTTTCTTTCCTGCCTGCGACGCGGATGAGCTTTTTTTCAAGGAGCGTTTCCAGGGCGGCGATGACGTCTACCCCGCGAATGGTTTCGATTTCGGCCCGGGTGAGCGGCTGGCGATAGGCGATGATGGAAAGGGTTTCATGGGCCGCCTTGGAGAGTTTTAGCGTCATCTTGTCGGCAAACAGCTTGCGGACGATGGCGGCATACTCCGGTCTGGTCGCCATTTGAAAACCGCCGGCGATCTCAAATATTCTGAGAGAGGAATTTCTGTTGACGAGGCTTTCTTCCAATTCCCGGATCGCGCTTTCGATTTTGGAGGCGTTTTTTTCCTTGGCCAATTCCCCGATGCGCTTTAAAGATAGGGGGCGATCGGTGATGAAAAGAAGGGTCTCGATAATCCCCGCTAAAGGGAGGACAGTTTTTGCCGAGGAAGATTTTCCCGCTTCAGATTCCGGATCCGGCCCCGTTTCCATTGGCTGGGACGGAAGGTTCGTTTCCGGCGTTTCCGTTTGAATCGGAAGGGATAGATGAGATGTTTCCATTTCCATGTTGGACCTCTTTCTTGAATATCAGAATCTTGCCGAAATTTAAATCCTGCCTGATAAAAACCTTTTGCAGGCGAACCAGCTCCAGAAGAGCTAAAAAACAACTGAGAATTCCGCGCCGCTTTTTCTCGCCGCTAAAAATATCCTCCCAAGACAAAGTCGGACATCCTTCCAGCATCCTTGAAATTTTTTCAAGTTTTTCCTCGATCGGAAATTCCTCGCCGATGATTTCTCGAGAGTCATTTTCTCCGCGTTCATAGATTTCCTTAAGCGCGGAGAGCAAATCAAAAACGCCGACAGACAGCGTTTTCTCTGAATCCTCGAAATGGGGCGTTCCCCGGTAAAAGACGTTCTTGAAATCTTCACCCCGATGTTCCAGATATTCCGAGGCGGCCTTGAATTTCTGGTATTCGAGAAGTTTTTCGGTCAAATCGGATTGCAGGTTCAACTCTTCTTCCGCCGTTGTCGGATTCTTGGGGAGAAGAGACTTCGTTTTAAGGAGCATTAAAGTCGAGGCCATCACTAGAAATTCGCCCGCGAGATCCAAATTAAGTTCCTTCATTAATTGCAGGTATTCGAGGTATTCGCGCGTAATATGGGCCAGCGGGATGTTGTGAATATCGAGATCGTCTTTCTTAATTAGAAAGAGGAGAAGGTCCAGCGGTCCCTCAAAAACTTCCAGGTGAATGTCTAGGGTTTGAAGCGGCATGAGAGATTATACGAGATTCATCGCCCGGCGAACACGGGCCATCGTCTCCGAAGCCGCAGTTTTGGCTTTTTTCGCTCCTGATTTCAGAATATCGGAAACGGATTCCGGATTTAAAGAGATTTGATTGCGTCTTTCTCGAAATTGGGCAAAGGGCCCCGCCATTTCCGCCAAGAGATCCTTTTTGCAGGCAACGCATCCAATTTTCCCGGCACGGCAATCGCTTTTGCGTTGTTTAACGAAATCTTCACCAGCGTAGATATTATGGAGAGAAAATGCCGAACAGCCCGGCGGGTTTTCCGCGCAGGGCTCGGGATGTCCGGGGTCGGTGGATTTAATCCTTGTCGGATCGGTGTAGAGAGACCGAATTTTTTCCTTAAGCGAATCCTCGGTTTCTAGTATTTGGATCGTGTTCCCGTAGGATTTGGACATTTTTCGCCCATCCGTTCCGGGAACTTTGGGCGACCAGGTGAGCAGCGCTTCCGGTTCGACAAAGGTGTCCGGAAAAAAACTGTTGAACCTGCGGACAATTTCTCGGGATAATTCGATATGCGGCAATTGGTCTTGTCCCACCGGAACCTTATTCGCGTTGTAAAGGAGAATGTCGGCGGCTTGAAGAACGGGGTAGCCGAGAAAGCCGAAGGTGCGAAGTTCTTCTTTTGTTTTTGAAAGTTCTTGCAACTGTTCTTTCCAGGTGGGATTATTTTCCAGCCAGGACAAAGGCGTCGTCATTCCCAAGAGCAATGCCAATTCCGCGTGTTCGGAAACGTCCGATTGCTTGAAGATGACGCATTTTTCAGGGTCAAGCCCGGCCGCCAGCCAATCGAGGACCATTTCGCGGATGTTGTCTTTTAAGGAAGAGGTGTTCTCATATCCGGTCGTCAGCATGTGCCAATCGACGACGCAAAAATAGCAGGGGTATTTTTCTTGAAGGCCAACCCAGTTTTTCAATGCGCCAAAATAGTTCCCGAGATGAAGTCTCCCGGTCGGCCGCATGCCGGAAAAGACTAGGGGCTTTGGGGCGAGTTTGCTTGACGCGGAGTCAGTTAACTTGGTATCATTCATTGTCGGGACATTTTTAATATTAGCAGTTTTCCCCGAGGGAATATAAACAAGTTTACTAAAAACAGCGTGCAGGTTCGGATCAACAACCGCATTTCCGCAAGAGAAGTTCGGGTTATTGATTCAGATGGGACTCAGGTGGGGGTGCGCCCGTTATCGGACGCTTTGGCGATGGCCCGGCAGAAAGGATTGGATCTCATTGAGATCGCTCCAAATGCCAACCCTCCGGTTTGCAAGATTTTAGATTTCTCGAAATATAAGTACGAGCAGGAGAAGAAGGAAAGGGAAGCCCGCAAGAACCAAAAAGCGGGGATGCTCAAGGAAGTGCGCTTTAAACCTCATATTGGGGCGCACGACTTGGACGTCAAAATTAAGCAGATCGGCGAATTTTTAGCCGCCCGCGATAAGGTGAGAGTGATGGTTGTTTTCCGCGGGCGGGAAATGCAGCATAAGGATTTGGGAATGAAGTTGTTGGACGATATTCGCGTGAGGCTGGAGCTGACGAGTTCCATTGAGCAAGCTCCCCAAAACGACCGGAATCGTCTTTTTATGACGCTTATCCCCAAACATTAGGCCCTTTTTAGGAGAATACTATGCCCAAGATTAAATCGCACAGCGGAGCGAAAAAACGTTTTTCTAAGACTGGAACAGGCCTTTGGCGCCATAAGCGCGCGGGCAAGCGCCATTTGCTGGCCCCGATGTCTTCCGGCCGGAGCCGTTTTTTGAGCGGAAAAAACACCCTCAACAAAGTGGACGGAAAAGTTATTTCGCAATATCTGCCTTATCGGTGAGGAGTTATGAGAATTAAATCCGGCGTTACAACCAGAAGACACAAAAGAAAATACTTTAAGCTCGCCAAGGGCTTTTATTCGGACAAGAGCCGCAAATGGCGAATGGTCAAGCAGCAAGTGGAAAAATCCTTGACCGCTTCTTATACCGGCAGAAAGGACCGGAAAGGGGAGTTTCGCTCTCTTTGGACGCAGCGCATCAACGCCGCCTGCCGCGAGCATGGAACAACCTATTCCCGCTTTATCGCAGGGCTAAAAAAAGCCGGAATCAGCCTTAACCGCAAGATGCTTTCTGAGATCGCGGTGACCGATGCTGGTTCCTTCAAACACTTGGTTAGTCTCGCGGGATCCACAGTCAGCCCCAAATCTCAGGCTCAAGCGGCCGCCTGAGAGGGCGCCTGCCTTTTTTCCGGGCGGAAGAATAAGAAATGAATTCCTCGGACTGGGAAAAAGAGCTTGAAAAAGTCGCCCGTGAGATAGCTTCCGAGAACTTTTCCGCCGCTTTAAACGCGGAGGATTTGGAGAGCCTTCGCATTCGCTTTCTTGGCCGCAAGGCGCCGCTTACCGAACTTTTAAAATCCATTAAGGATCTTTCTGTGGAGGAGCGAAGGCTCTTGGCTCCAAAAGCCCAGCAGATAAAATCTCGTCTTGAATCTGAGATTGAGTCTCGTTCGGTTGAAATTGAGCGATTGCGTTTTGAAGCGGACATTAAAACCCATTCCTTGGACTTAAGCCTCCCGCCTCTTTTTCCCCTCAGAGGGCGTTTCCATCCGCTCACGAGAATGCAAAACCAAATGGCCCATATATTGGGGCTGATGGGGTTTTCTTGGGCGGAAGGTCCGCTGATTGAAGATGACGAGCATAATTTTACGGCTCTAAATATTCCCGAGCACCATTCGGCGCGCGATATGCAAGACACTTTTTACGTAACTACTCACGTCACCCCGACGAAAGTCGGGGTCCAGAACAGCGAGCTTCTGGATTCCGGCTTTCGCCGGAATGACGAACCTGAGCAGTTACCCTTTTATATCGAAGGAATGAGGGTTTTGAGAACGCACACTTCTCCCGTCCAAATTCGCGCGATGGAAGAAGTGATGAAAAAACAAAAGTCTCCGTCCTCGCTCAGAATCATCTGTCCGGGCCGGGTGTTTAGGCATGAAGCCGTGGACGCGACCCATTCCGCCGTGTTTCATCAGGTTGAAGGGCTCTATGTGGACCAAAACGTCACTTTTGCCGATTTAAAGGGAACTCTGGAAGAATTTTTAAAAGCCCTGTTTGGTCCCAAGATCAAGGTTCGTTTTCGCCCTTCTTATTTCCCTTTCACGGAACCTTCTGCGGAAGTCGACCTGTCATGTTTATTTTGCTCCGGAACAGGCATGGGACCGGATGGCCAGCCTTGCGGAATCTGTAAAAAAACGGGTTTTATCGAAATCTTGGGGGCCGGCATGGTCCATCCGAACGTTTTTAAAGCCGTGGGCTATGACCCTGAGATTTGGTCGGGTTTTGCGTTCGGAATTGGGGTTGAGCGCATTGCGATGCTTAAATGGCAGATTAAAGACATTCGCAATTTCTACGAAAACGATGTTCGCTTTCTTTCTCAATTTGAAGATGCGGAGATGCCTCTTTTTGCTTAGAGCCCTTAAATGAAGATATCTCTCTCCTGGCTTAAAGAACACTTGGAGTTCGATTTTTCCGCAGAGGATTTGGCCGGGAAATTGGAGGCTTTGGGTTTTGAGGTGGCGTCAATTGAGAAGAAAGGGCCTCAGTTTAAAGGGGTTGTTTCCGCGCAGATACTCCAGATCGAAAAACACCCCAATGCGGATCGCTTGAGCGTTTGCCAGGTGACCGATGGAAGCGAGAATTTCACGATTGTTTGCGGAGCAAAAAATATCGCGGTCGGCCAAAAAGTGCCTTTGGCCAAGGTTGGCGCCGACCTGCCGGGTGGAATGAGAATTTCGAGATCCAAAATTCGCGGAGTCGAATCATCGGGAATGATCTGTTCTGGAAAGGAACTGGGGTTGGGAGCTGAAAATGGCGGAATTTTAGTCTTGGACCAAGAATTGTCCCTGGGAAAAGACATGGCTTCGGCCTTGGGAGAAAGAACTGAAGTTTTGGATGTGACGGTAACGCCCAATCGCCCTGATTGTTTGTCTCATTTGGGATTGGCTCGTGAGCTTTCTTTGTCGCTGGGTATTGCTCTTAAGGATTTTAAGGTCCCGGTCTTGAATGTCTCGGATTTGGTTCCATTTAAAATTTCAGTTGAATCCAGCGACGATTGCCCGGTTTATGTGGGACGCGTTTTTGAAAATCTCGTCGTCGGCCCCAGTCCATCCTGGCTCATCGACCGCTTGGCTTCGGTCGGAATAAAATCAATCAATAACGTGGTTGATGTCGCCAATTATATCCTGATGGATTTGGGGCAGCCCTTGCACGTCTTTGACGCGGACGCTTTGGAAGGGCGCGAGATTTTTGTTCGCCGGGCCCGCCCAGGGGAATTCTTGACGGCTTTGGATGATAAAAAATATGAGCTCAACCCCGAGATTCTAGTCATTGCGGATAAAAAATCCCCGCAGGCGATTGCCGGGGTTATGGGGGGGCTTTCCTCGGCTGTTTTATCTAAAACCAAGCGCGTGTTTTTGGAAAGCGCCTCTTTTAACGCGGCTTTAATCCGACGTGCGACCCAGAGGCTTAGGCTTAAATCGGAGTCTTCTTATCGTTTTGAACGGGGAACCGACCCCCGGCTTCCGGAAATCGCCTCCCTGAAGGCGGCCGACCTCATTTTATCGCTAGCGGGCTCCGCGGCCAAGGTTTCCGCCGCCGCCACTGAAAAAGATGTTAAAGAAAACTCCTCTATTGCCGTTTCGGCCTCGCAAATCAATCAAATTCTTGGCGCGGGTTTTAAGACCGAGGAGATTGGAAAAGTATTGTCGGCTCTTGTGCGCCCGGGAGGCCTATTTGAAGTTAAGGGAGATTCTTTTTTCGTCACCCCGCCTTCCTATCGCTTGGATATCAAGGAACGGGCGGATTTGGCCGAAGAAGTCGCCCGCGTTTTGGGCTATGAAAAAATTCCCGTTCATCGCCCTCGAATAGCCGCCGTTGCGGCGCATAAAACAGCTCGCGCGGCGTTGGTTGAATTCTTGAGCGAGCGCCTTAAAGAGGCCGGTTTCTTTGAGGCCTATAACTATGATTTTATTTCTCTCGCCGATTTTGAACTCTCGGGGGCTGAGGTGAAAGAAGGAGCGCTCCTGACCAACCCTCTTTCGGAAGACCTGACGATTTTGCGCCCCACGCTTTTGACCGGGCTTTTGCGCAACGCCCAATATAATTTCAATCGCGGAAACTCTTCGTTTCGTCTGTTCGAGAAGGGGACCGGGTTTTATGAGGGGAAAGAAAATATTCTTCTCGCGGGTTTGGCGACGGGAAAATTTCCGGAGATTTATTGGAAACAGGGGCGCGCGGTGGAGAATGATTTTTATGGGGTTTTGGGCGTCTTGACGGAATCCTTGTCGTCATTTCATGCGGATTATTTAGCGGTAGACCCTTGGAATTTTGCCGGTCATGAAAACCGCGCTTTGTTTCATCCGGCAAAAACCATCGGGATCAAGGTCCAAAATGTTCCCGTGGGTATGTTGGGGGCGCTTCACCCTCAGATGGCTCCCCGCTGGGATATTCTGGATGAGAAAAAGGAAGTTTTTATTTTTGAGCTGAACCTTTCCCTGCTGGAAAAAATAAGCCCCGCGCCGTTTTTCCTAAAGCCGCTAAGCGAATTTCCCTCATCCTGGCGGGATATCTCGATTGTCGTCGCGGAAGAAATCCCCTATTCCGAGATTCGAGAGGCGATTCGTTCCTCCAATCTTGCGGAACTCAAAGAGGCGGGTCTTCTCGACCTGTTTGCGGGAGATAAGATTCAAAAAGGCTCAAAGAGTCTGACCCTACGGCTGACCTTTGGGCGTGATGATCGGACGATGACGGATAAGGAAGTTGAAGCCTCCATTGCCAAGATTTTGGAGAGTTTAAAAAAGATAGGAGCCGTTCTTAGGGCTTAATCAGCGTGCTTATCCCCGAGAAAATCAAAAGGCTGGAAGCCTTGGTTTCGGAGGCAAGCCGCGCTCTTAAGGATTTGCGGGGAGTCAACGCGAGGATCCTAAAGATCAATAAAAATTTGACGGATGAAAATGAGCGTCTTAAGACGCAGATTCAACATCTGTCCCACTATCCGGTCAAACAAAGGCGCCTGCGGGAACGGCTTGAAAAAATAATCCACAAATTAGACAAAATAAAGTAGGCACTCAGATTCGTCATTCCGGCGAAAGCCGGAATCCAGAATATCGCTGTTCTGGACACCGACTTTTGTCGGGGTGACGCGAGTAGTTACAAAATAAAGTAGGAAGAGCCGCAAGATGAATGAAAAAATCGACATTGAAATTTTTCGCCGAAAATTGACCATCGGAATCGAGGGTTTGACCCCGATTGAAATCAACGCCCTGGCCCGAACGGTTGAAACAAGAATGGAAGAGATCTTCAAGGAAAATCCGCATATCGCCGACAGCTCAAAAATCGCCATCTTGGCGGCGTTGTCTTTCGCGATAGAAAATTTTAAAAAAGAAGAGGCCGTCAACGCGGAAGCGAGAGTCCTTGAAAATAAAGTCGACCATATGCACCTGTCTCTTCAAGGGGCCTTAGGCGCCGGCGATGGAGACTGATTCTCTGTTTGGGCGCTCGGATTCCGCGTCCGACTTTCCGCTCGCTTGGCGCTTGGCCCCAAAAACCTTAAAGGATTTTTTTGGCCAAGGACATCTCTTGGGGCCCGGAAAGATTCTTTCCCAAATTATCGCAAATAAGAAATTCTCTTCCTCCATATTCTTCGGTCCTCCCGGGTGCGGTAAAACGGCGTTGGCCCGCTTGATTGCCCGTGAATTGGACATGGAGGCGACTTTCTTAAACGCAGTCTCATCCGGAGTTTCTGAACTTAAAAAAGCCTTGGACCTGGCTCGCGAGATGAGGTCTTTTCAAAACAAGCGCGCTCTTTTGATTATCGACGAAATCCACCATTTCAACCGGACTCAGCAGGACGTTCTCTTACCCGCGACCGAAAAAGGGGACGTGGTCTTAATCGGACTCACGACCGAGAACCCCTCTTTTTACGTCAATGCCGCCCTTTTGTCGCGCTTGGCGGCTTTCGAGTTTAAGCCCTTGACGGAGGAAGACCTGAAAAAAATTCTTAAGGCGGCCTTGGGGCATGAAGAAGTCAAGACGATGAAGGTCAAGATGGATGACGAGACTCAAAATCGCCTGATTATCGCCACCTCGGGGGACGCTCGCAAGTTGATCAACGCTTTTGAGAGGGCAGTCTTGTCCGCCAAGACCGATTCTTCCGGCGACCGCATCATCGGTTTAAATGAGATCGAGGCGAGTTTGCAAAAACGCGTTTTACGTTATGACAAGAAATCAGATGATCACTATGATCATATCTCCGCGTTCATCAAATCCCTTCGCGGTTCGGACCCGGATGCGGCCCTCTATTGGATGGCCAAGATGCTGCGTGCCGGCGAGGACCCGCGTTTTATCGCGCGCCGTCTTTTAATTTGCGCCTCCGAGGATGTTGGTAATGCGGACTTTCGCGCGCTTCTGATCGCCAATGCCGCGTTTGAGGCGGTCGAAAAAGTGGGGATGCCGGAAGCCCGAATTATTCTCGCCCAAACGGCGAGCTATGTCGCCTGCGCCCCAAAATCAAACGCCTCTTATTTGGCGATTGACGCCGCGATGGAGGAAGTGGAAAAAGGGCCCGTCCGCGAGGTTCCTAATTTTCTTCGGGATTCAAATTTGGATTCAAAAACCCGTGGGCACGGCGCTGGATATAAATATCCGCACGATTTTCCCGGCCATTACGTCTCTCAGGAGTATTTGCCCAATCCCCTTCGGTTTTATCATCCCACTGACGAGGGAGATGAAAAGCGCCTGTCGTCCCGCCTTAAAGAGCTAAGAAAAAAAGATTAATACACGGGCTTTAAACTATGCCTTTTCCGAATAATTCTTAGGGACTAGGTCCTTTACCGGGGAGCGTCTAGGACTTTAGACCCATACGGCGATAAGAGGACTTATGATTGAATAGGGCGTCGCTTAAATTGTAACGGCGGGGATGATGGAGATGAAAAATAAACTGGTGATGAAAACGGCGTCGTGGACGCTGTCGTTAGCGCTGATCGTGATGAGCCCCGGGGTGAACTGCTATGCGGCCATGGCGGAGATGAGTTCTCATCAAATTGAGACTGTCCCCTTGGGTATTGGCAATGGGATGACGGCTCTCGGAGCTGATTCGGCTGACAATTTTCTCAACGCGGAATCTCCTGAAATGCCCGCAGATGATGTCTCGGCAAAAATCAAAGAACCGCTACTCATTTATATTCGGTCAGAAGTGTCGCTTCCGAATCCGTTGGAAAGCGGCCGAAAGCCGGAATCCAGAGAATCCATGCGTCTGGGCTCTGGCTTCAAGGCGATGCTGGCCAAGCCCGCGGCTCGGGTCGTCAAGATGACTCGAAACATTCGCCAAGCGGTGTTGAACCATATCTCGAACGGAAACGCCATTTGGTCGCACTTGTTTGACGGGGGCCTTCAACCCGCCTATGGTTACGCAAACGCCCCGGTCCAAGGCCGTTTTTCTCTGTCCAATCGCCCGGCATTTCAACTCAATACGTTTCAGGAGACGGCTTCGGGAACCGGAGGCGTTCAAGCCGAACCGCCCGCGCCTGTTCCAGACAACAACGCAGTTTTAAAATCTCAAATTGCCGCCGAGGAAAATCGCCTTAAGACCATCAGCTTCATCATCAAGAACATGGGCGTTTATAAGACGGCCCAAGACGTCATTGTCGATATCAAAAAAGATCCGGCGAGCGTGGACAGCGAGGCCCTGGTGAATTTGGCCATGACGGCTCAGAGCGCCGTTGTGGATGCCTCTCTTCTTCCTGAAATGGACAAAATCACTTCTCAGGATTTGAGTTCGGCGGAAGTTAAGGCTAGTGTCACGGAACTCTTCGAAACCGGTCAAACGGCGGTCCAAGATATTCAAGATATGTCAAACGCGGCTGGAGAGATAGCCAAGGCTTTATCAGAGAACAAGGCTTCTACCCAAGATGCCGCGCAGTGGAAGACTCTTACGTCCGATCTTCAAAACTTCGCCTCCGTTCTCAAAGAGAAAATCGGGAAATTAAATCCTCCGTCGCAAGCCGCCATTCTCGCGCCCAAACTGATGACAACCCCCTCTCATTCCTCAAATCCCCAGACCAACCGCATCATTTTTGGCGTCAGCTGGCTGATCTTAATGATCGCGGCCTCTCCTATCTCGCTCTTGGCCGTTGTCGGAGTTATCATCGGCGCTGGCATTGGCGCGGCCATGACTCCGAAGGGCCAGGATGCATCCCTCAATATGATTGTGGGGATGCTTCTTGGAATGGGAATTGGCGCGATATTCTCCTCAGCCGCCGCCCACGCGGCGACCGTAACGGCGGTTCATGCGGTCGTGGCCGCGGGACCTGTGCTTTCGGCCCTTGGCGTATTCGGCGGTGGAGTCGCCGGGGCGCTTATCGGAGGAGTCATCGGCGGCTTTATCGGCGCGAGATTCGACGGGCCTTCCGGCGATTATCATTTTCACTTCTGTGCGGTGCTAGGCGCTGGAATCGGGGCCATCGCCGGCGGAATTATTGGAGCGACGCTCGCTTCAATAATCTAACCGCGCAACGGACTGGGCCCACGCGGAAAACCCCGCCTGCGGCCTTTGGGGTGGGCTGAGCGGCGCTAAAAAGAGTCAGGGTCTTTTAAAACGTCTACTTGAGCGGCAAGAGCTCCCCAATCCATATTCATGTGGTCGTACTGCATTTGGAGTTCCTGCCAGTCTTGAGAGAGTTCTAAAGGCTCTTCGCTTTTTCCGCCTCGTGATTTTTTGGAGAATATTTTTTTCATGACCGCTTCCTAATTTTGAGTATAATCCCTGATTTGAATTTCGTCAAGGGGAATTTTGTATCCTTTGGCGATGAAGATTTTATCTTGGAACGTCAATGGGCTAAGGGCCGTCCATAAAAAGGGATTTATAGATTGGTTGAAGAAAGAATCCCCTGATGCGTTGTGCCTCCAGGAAACTAAATGCCTCGAAAATCAGGTTCCGGAAGAGGTCGCTCAGTTAAAGGGATACTCTTTCGACATTTGTCCGGCGGAGAAAAAAGGCTACAGCGGGGTCGCCACGCTGAGCCGTTTGAAACCCCAACGCATCGACAGGGGTTTTGACAGCCCGCGCTTTGACTCGGAAGGGAGAGTCTTAGTTTATGCCTATCCAAATTTCACACTTTTCAATATCTATTTTCCCAACGGCAAAAAAAACGCCGAGCGGCTTAATTTTAAGATGGATTTTTACAACGAGCTTTTGGAGGTTATCGAAAAATATCGCGCGCGCGGGGAAGATAAAATCATTATTTGTGGAGACGTCAATACCGCGCATCAAGACATTGATTTAGCGCGTCCGAAAGAAAACCGCAAGGTTTCCGGTTTTTTACCTCAGGAATGCGCGTGGATAAACCAATTGCTGGACAACGGTTTTATCGACACGTTTCGCGAGTTTGAAAAAGGCCCCAGCCATTACAGCTGGTGGGATCAGTTAACAAGGGCCAGAGAGCGCAATGTCGGCTGGCGCATTGATTATTTTTTCATTTCCAAAAACCTGCGTCCTCGTCTTAAGAAAGCCTTTATCCTTCCCGAAGTCATGGGTTCCGATCATTGTCCGGTTGGGATCGAAATCGAATAAGCGCTCATTAAGAAATAAGCGATAAACTTTTCTGGGGCGATTTCCCCGCCTAAAATTCGGCTTAACCATGGGCCAAAGGACCTATCCCCTTGTTAGGCCTAAAGGCCCTGTTCTAAAGGCTTATCTTATTTTATCCTTTACAGAGACGTTGAGAGACAAAAGGAGAAATTATGATCATTAAAAATTTGGCGCCCGTTCGCCGGAGCTTGAGCGTTGTGTTGGCTTGCGCCTTGATGGGTTCAAGTTTCGCTTCGGCCTTTGGACAAGCCAATGAACGAGCGATAACGGAATTGCCCGCTAATTTCAATGCGGCTTTGTTTCCCAGCGGCTCCTTAAACAGTTTGCCCTCCGTTCAAGACGTCCTGCCCGGTGATTTGCCGGTTGGCCTCAATGACTCTTCGGCGCTCCTGCCCGGAATTCGGGCTTTAGGAACCGAACCCTCCAGCGATGAAAAATTAGACAAGCCGAAGACCATCCCCATCAAAGCGCAGGATAACAATAAGGGAGAAGATAAAAATTTAGAGCCAAAACCAAACCTGCCCCCGTCTAACCAAGAGCAAAATGCGGGAAATCGGAAAGGAGGGGCCCTTGATGATGCGGAAAACCGCGTTGAAAGAGATTTGGCGAAGGCCAAGGACGCTTTTGGCGGAAAGAAAGACGGCGACGACTCCAGTCCTTCGCAATTTGAGCGGAACGCGGGGAAAGGCGAGCCTCCAGGAAAGAACCCACACGGGATTCCTTTGAAGTATTTTAATATGTTGCGGGCTTTTGAACGTTATTTTGACCTTTTGGGGCCGGATAATTTTTCAAGCATTAGTCGTGAGGAATATGTTGAGCGGTTCAATAGAGCCATAAAACTTCTAAACAAAGCCGGATCAGAAGATATTGAAGGCCTGAGAATCGAGAAAAAAGCCAATGATGATCTTCAGAGAAGTTGGGATCAAAATAATGGGAAGCTCGCTGTTCCTGGGCGCGTGGCCGCAAAAGTTCTCCTTACCCCAACCTTAGACCAATTTGGGAAGGATTTGACCCATGAAGCCGCTTCCGGAAAGCTCGATCCGGTCTACGGACGGGATCATGAAAT
>JAJZCM010000063.1 GCA_021846045.1 bacterium
GGAACAGCGGACCGGGGTTTACAGCCGGCGATCCGGTCTTAAACGCGAGCTCTGAAAGCGACCCATTGGGATCGAAGTCCGCCGGATTGATGCTCACCGCATTTCCCGATGTCAAACCAGCTGAAACCGGTGGTTCCTGGCGGACACTGCAAAAAAAATATCAGGGCTTGGCTAATCAAAAGGATAAGGAGCTTCAGGATTGGGAGGGAAGCCTCGTGGCCCAGAAGATGGCCGTCCAAAATCCCGATGGTTTTAGCCAATATGTCGCCGCGCGGCAGCAGGAGATCGGGGCGGATGAGCGTTTCGCGGATAAATACAAAAAGGTGGCGGTCGCGGATTCACTCAAGGCCAATCAGGCAAGGCCTAGGGCCGAGCGGATGACGCTCGGCCGTTGCGAGCGCGTTGGCGCGGGGTCGTTCAGCCCGACCTGCACGGCGCTTCTTCAAAACATCAATTACTCTAAAAAAACGGACGCGATCAAGAAGGTTGCGTCTTCCCCAAAGACAGTTCAGCCTTCGATTGATTCAGTAACTCCGCAAGGGCAAAAGGTCATTGATAAAAATTCAAGTTCAGGTTTGGGGCGCGCCTTTAGCAAGGCGGCGCGGCATATTGACGAGGGGGCTTCCCAGCTTAAGAAAAGCGTAACTAAGAGCAATTCGCGGGCTAAAAAAATTGCCTTAATGCCGCGAAAGTTGAAGCCCTCGCGGGAAAAGACCTCACTCGAGAATCAGCCGGTTAAATCCAACGACCTTGTCTGCTTTAGGTATGAGTCTGAGTTGTCCCAGAAACCTTTCCCATTCATAGAAAGCCTCCAAAAAACTTTTGATCGGGATTGCAGGGGAAAAACCACTGACGATTCAAAAACTAATCAAAATGAAGTGTCGGCCAAACAGCAGAATAAAATCGTCGAGGCTTATGGTCTTTGCGTCAACAAAGCCGCGGCGGGACAGGGTTCAAGCGCCGCCGAGATTCACGCCTGCGCCCAGGCTAAAATTCATTAATCATGCAAGGCGATTCAAGATGGGCGCGCGCTTTTCTGACAGCGGCCCTTTTTTTCTTGAATTTCCTTTCCCGTCTTCCAGTAGCCGAGGCGCAAGGCAATGCCATTGATGAGACAAATGCCGGACGGGAACTGAGATGGGTTTGTGATCCTCGAAATTGGAAACCCGTGCCCCCGGCAAAAAAAGCGGCTTCAAGTTCTAGGCGTTGCCGCTTGGCCAGGGAGTTGACGGCCAAAGCTCGGGATATTACCTCGGAAATACAGAATTGCCTAAGCGGAAATTTTACTTGCGGCGTTTCCCAAAAAATAGCCGTGGATCAAAAAATTCGCCACCTAATGGATCAATATTTGTTGTCCTACTTCCTGCGCTATAAAGCCTCTTTATCTCTATTTGAAATCATCGATCGCGCGCAAGCCTCGATTCAGCGTTCCTCGGAGGGGGACATACAGGCCGGGCTTGGAGGGCTAAAGGAAATCATTGCTCGATTGGACCGTCGTCTGGGGCGCATTGAAATAAGCGCTCGGGCCTCTCCAAACCGTCAAGCCCTGACTGAAATTGGCCGTATTGATGAACAGGGAGGCTTGGCGTATCATGATTTCCTGGGAATTTCTTTCCTGATTGACGCCAATAACGATTTTATCGAGGGGAAAAGCCCCCAGGATAAAGCTTCCTATCGTGCGGCCCTGGCCGAAAGGCAAAAAGCCAATAACCTGGCGCGCTCCTTGGTCGGCATTCGCGCGCGCCTCATCGCGCTTCAAAAGCGTTGGGGAATCAGAACTTTCTTGCCTCTGACCTCCCAGAGGGTGGACAAGGACTCCCGGGCAATAGAGCAAGACGCCGAGACGGTCGGCGCCTTGAGGAAAAATCACGTAAGTCACATCAGAATAAAGAGTATTCATCCTAATTGGAAAGGGGCGTCTCCTGGCCTAAACGGCGCGGCCGCGCTTGGGAAACTTGGATCCGCGCCGAAACCAAAGCTGATTCCCTCGATGTCTCTTCCGTGGATGACTAAGATTTCAGCTTCCCCGAGGGTTCCGCCGTCTCCGCCGCGCCGCCGGCTTGTTCACATGAGCGGACCGGGTTCCTATGACCAGTTTCCCAGATACGCGGCTTTTTTGCATTGGATGGATCACTATCACTTCAGCCGGATTAAAGGACATCCGCGCGCCGATGCCGCCTTTGTTCATAGACAACGGAGTGGAGATTGCGCGATTGTCTCTCAACAGGAAGTTTTGGAGATTATGGGTCAACTCCCTTTTCGGCGCCCTTGGCAAACGGAAAATCGTCTCATCCGGGAGGCCCAGAACAAGGGCCTGGCCATAGAGAACGGCAACACTCTTCCCGCCTACGCGGGAGAACTCCTCACTTCCCGAGGAGTTTTAATTGCGAAACATTACTATTCCCAAGAGACGAAATCCTCCGTCATTGATTCCGACCTTGATTCCGTTCTTAAACGCGGGCATCTGGCTATTGTAGCCGTAGACGCCGGAGTCTTGTGGAATGACAAGAAATACTTAAATGGGGGACATGTCGTTTTGGTGACGGGGGTATCCGTTCTTCCCTTGAGCGGAAAAGTGATGGGTTATTACATCAACGATAGCGGGGTGAGTCCCGCGTCCCGGGGCCGCCTGGTTTCCGCCGCGCAGTTTCGCGAGGCGGTTAATTCCCGGGTAGGGCGCAATTTCGTGGAGGTCCTGCCATGAGGGGGTATTCCCTTTTTCTAGCGGCAATCCTAATGGCGGGCGCGTGTGGAAAACCGCGCGCGCGAGAGGATTTGTTAAGAGACGTCGTTGCCGCGGCATTGGTTCATCCTCCTTGCTCTCAAATTATTCCCAGCTGGTCCGCCTCGTTGCCGGTCCCTACCGGAAACCGCGGGGGAAAGGAATTCTCAATTTTCTTTTTCGCCGTGCCGGATCGGGAAGGCGATCATTGGCTGGGGACGCCTTCCGGGCGCGCCGTTATTGAACTGGATTCCTCTTCCGCGCGTTCTTGCGAGCGCGGCGCGGGGAGCCGTCCCTCATTGAATTTACGGGATCGATTTTCCCCTCGCGCTCGATCCTTGGGAGTGGAGGCAATGATGGGGAAAGAGGCGGAGTTGGATGGGGTTCTGGAGAAAATATCGCGCCTCTACTCTGATAAGCGCCCCTTGACGTCCAAAGATGAAATTTTAATCAAGCGTTTCGGAGATTTATTTTCCTTGTTGGCGGAGCCTCCTTTTTGGCCGAATTATCGGGATCTAAATCCGGGTTTCTGGCGTTGGGCCGTTCAAAACGGGGCGACGCTTCCAAAGCAATAATTTTCTATTTTAAATGCCGTAAAAAGGCGCGGGTGACGTAGCGGGGAATCCAAAAAAGATGAATCATCGCGGTGTAGTGGCCAAATGGAACCCAAATTTGACGGCTATTGGGAAACGCCCGCTTAAGAAGGAGAGCGTTTTTTCGCGGGATAATCCGGTCTGAGTTCGCGTTGATTAAGAGCGCGGGTTTGTCCGCGTTTTTCTTGGCGTAATCGAGGGCGTCCATCCCTTTCCAGGCTTTCTCAAGCTCCTTTTCGCTGACGCCGATTTTTTTTACGAAAGGGGCGGTCATCCGGCTATGAAAAAGAAGATCGGGAAGATTGGCGCCTCCCAGCAAAAAAACTCCATATTTGGGAACGGAGCTTATGGAATAGGTTGCGCTTCCAACCAAGGAGCCAAGGCTGATCCCAAAGATTCCAATTTCCCGGGGGTTCACCTCCGGCCTGTCTCTTAGCCAGTTAAGAGCCGCGCAGGAGTCCGAAACCGCTTGGCGGAAATTTTGCGCGAGGATTTTAGGGTTGCGCGCTAAAAAAACTTCTCCGCTGGGAACCGAGGGATTGGGGCGGCGGTGAAATTGATAAGGGGTTTCAAGAAACAAGACGGCAAAACCCGCCTCCACGAATTTGCGGATGAATTGTTTTTCAATCCAAGTGTTGGGCGCGGCCATGACCGGCAAGACTAAAATAGCCGGAAAAGGCTTGGGGCCTTTTGGAAGGGCGTAATGGGCCCATACCGTGTTATCGGCCTTAAAAAGGCTGTGAACCCTGGATGGAAAAGTCAGCGTCGCGAAATGAAGGCTCTGGGGATTGGGTTTTGAAAGATGAAAATGAGCGGGAGCTGCGGGGCAGTTGAGGCCTAGGCTCCAAGAGTTGATCGCGAAAAGTAAAAGGAACGATTGAAACACGGTCATTTTATAATAGAATAAATCGCGGTTCAAAAAAATGAAGATTAAATTAAGATTACGAGGAAAGGGACTAGGTTATGGCTTTTTGCTGGGCGCCGTTTCTCTTGCGTTTTTCTCCTGTTCTTTCATGACCGATTTGACCCACGAGTTTAGTTTCAGCTTCAGTAAACCCATGACGCCCACGCAGTTCGCTCTCCAGCAGCAAATAGAAAACTTTTACTATGAGGAAGTCGATAGCGCGTTTTTTTCCGGCAACGTCGAAGTCTTCTGTGATCTGTATTCGCCGGGCATTGTTAAGCCCATGGACTCAAATCAAATTCATGCCTGGGCCCAAAAATTTTTTAAGGAGCATCCCAGCGCGCATTTTGTGGTCAAGAATCTTTTTATCGACGAGATGTCTTACGTGCGAGCTGTTGTCCGCGTCAAATACCAGGTTGTCACGGCGGGGGGAGAAGGCAGTTTTTCCGGTTACGAACGAGACGTTTTGACCCATCAAAAAAACGCTTGGTTTATTTCCTCTTGGGAAAAGTTAAATCCCGAGACTAATCTTTCTGGAAGCTCCAGTTCCTCTTACGCCATGCCCTTGCCGTTTGATTCTGCCGAGACCCCAGCCGCTCGCGGGCAATAGTAAAAAATCGGTAAAAAAAGCCTTCCCCCATTGACAATAGAAGGAAGCCCTATTACACTTTGGATGTGACCGAACTTAAGCGAGGAAATGGTTGGGGCCAGAGTCCGTTTCAAAAGGAAACCATGACCGAGTTTTGGGAGAAAAAAAAGAAAAAAGAGAAAGGGGAGAGTTCCCTTTTTCTGTGGCTTGCCGCGATAGCCCTGGGAGTTCTTTTTTTAACGCCTCCAGGATGGTGGGGCTCTCTTTGGTTTTCCCATGGTTTTCATTATCAGGGCTCATTTGATGAAGGTTTAAGTCAAGATCGCTTTGGCCTTAAGCCCGTCTCCATTTCCGCCCAAAAGTCCTCGTTGCGTTTAGCCGGTTCCTTGGAAAATCTAAAGAGAGTTCCTTGGGATCAAAAACTGGGCCGGCCAGTGAGCGTCTTGGCTTTGGTTAACCCCGCCGATGCCGGTTCTCGCCCCGATTCCGTTTATGTGAGGAAAGACCCTTTTCCGCAAAATTCAGACCTGTCTTCCGATGAGGGCGATCTTTTGACTTGGGCTCTGAGCAGCGAGCCTAAAATAGGCCGGGTTTCCTCCGCGATGGTGCATCGGGCGCGCCGCGCGTCCCATCGGGCAAAAACCTCGGATTTCACGCGGACCTTTGACAGTCGTTCAAGCGGTTGCGTGGACGGGCCTAGTTGCGCGATGATGCAGCTGGCGAAGTCCAAGGCCGAATCTTCTTTTCTTTGCAAAAGCGACGGCTGTTCTTCTTCCGCTGAATACGAGTCGTCGCAGCTTTCTTCAATTTTCGACGGCTCTGACGGCGTTTACCGGGGTTTAGTGATGCTCAAAGGGACCGGGTCTTCTTCCGCGCCAGAAGTTCATAAATTGGGAGTGCCGATTTTCTAGGAGACTTTTATGGCCGATTCAATGGAAACGCCTAAACCGACGACTCAAAATAAAAAGGAGGACAAAAAGGGCGGGGTTCCCACTTTAAGCGATACCACCCAAACCTTGCGCAACCCCGCTTTTAAGGTCAAGGATTTAAGCGCGCGGACCTTGGTGGATCGGTTTAAGCAGTTTCGCAAAAAAGATCTCGCTTTTATTTTGGCCGGGTTGGGCGTTCTGTTTACCGCGCCGATGGCCGAGCGGTATTTGATGTCCCCCACGCATGGGTCTTCCGATGTCTTTAAAGAAGGCTGGGGCTTTCGGCCCGGGCAAGGAGGTCTGGGCGCAGGGGGCTCTCCCTTTGACACCGGCGAAAACGGCTTTGCGACTGGAAATCAGGTCGGGGAAAACGGGGATATCATTACCCCCGCCAATTTCCGCGATCCGTCGAGTTTGATTTTGGGTCCTGAGGCCGAAGCCCAGCCTCCGGCAACAACCAGCGAAGCCCCGGCCGGAAATTCCGGCTCCGGATCGAACTGGAAAAATGCCTTGGCCGAAGCGGGTGGGAATGCCGCAAAAAATGCTTTGGGCCGCGCCGGCCTTCCCATGCCTCCCTTGACCTTAAGCAAAAATATGCTCAGCGGTATTGCGGGCCTCAGCCCCCAAGGCGGGAGCGAGCATTACAGCCTTCCGCCGCTGGGAGGCGGGCATGTGCCTAATAGTCCGAATGTCAGCAATTCGCTGGGCGCGGTCAAGGCCAATCCCAATTTGAAAGGCGTAGGCCCTTGGAGCGAGAAGGGAAATGGAACCGGTTCCATTGAGGCTTTAAAAACTGCGGGGGGCAACGCCGCCAGCCAGTTTTCCAACCCCAGCGCCAATAAAGGGCTTCAAAATGCGGCGGCGGTTCAGATGCCCAGCGCCAACCCCAGTCATTTGGGCGGCGCGGGCGCGGATAAAGGCATGGGGAATAATTCCGTTAAGATGAGCAAAAATTTGGGGGAGTCTCTCGCTTTCACGGCGGCGAAGATGAACATGCAAAAGTCTATTGATCTTCAATGGAAGCTCGCCGAGAAAAAAGCCATGATGTGGCCCAACATCGAGGAAAAAGCGTTGACGGGTATGATCACCAAACCCTTAGGAGCTGTTGAAGACGCGCTTGGCCAAGGGATCGCGGGACTTTTGGGGGGGCCTTCCGCGAATGATTATCAATGTTCAGATGGTAAGACTTATCACGCTCTTACTTGTCCAGATGCCGCTAGTGGTGGTCCCAAGCCTCCTTCAAGCGGTTGGTGTTATTATCAGAATTCAATCTACTCCGGAGGCAAAAATGTCGCAATAACGCAAGTTGCTTCTGGTTGCAGTAAATCTGGTTCCGGCGGCAACGCCACAAACAATGCTCAGTCGGAGAGTAGCGCCTCGCATGCGACGCCCGAAGTCTTAAAAGAATGTGCAGCCATAATTGCGGCGAATAATAGTGGGAATAACGTTACGACTGGCTCACAGGAAATGAAGGATGCTTGTGCGGCTCTCAAGGACGCGAATGGCCAAGAAAAGACCGCCAATGGGGCTATGGGAACCACAAATGCGACTATTCCCCCTACGACTACTCCCGCAACTGGGTCTGGCGATAACTACGATGTCCAGAAGTCTCCTGTGCGCGGGTTTGTCTTGAACCCCATCCATTCTCTCTTGTGGGCGTTTGCCGGTCAAATTTTTGACGCCCCGGCTTGGGCGTCTCAGCAATCAGCATCAGCTTGTACAGACGCTTCTTCTTGCTTAACGGACGCTTCTAAGAAATTAAGCGATGAAGTCAAGGTGATGCAAAAGGCTCTTGAGCCTTTTGCTTCAAATGAGCCCAGCGTTTGTAAAACTCCTCTTGGCAAGGTTCAGAACGAATGCCCGCAAAACGGGAAGGGGTCTTATGAGGTGGCTAAGCAAATTGACGATGCCCTGCAAGAATTGAGAACAGGGTGTTTTGATCTTGTGCGCAATCAAATAGGAAAAAATTTTCAGAGTGGGATAGAAACGAGCGATGGTGATATTGCGAAGAGCATTGGGGAATCGACATCGTATCTCGGTGAAGTTCAAAATACAAATGAAGTGCAGATTGGGCAGGATCGGGACAAGGCTAACGCCGCAGTCACTAAAATTGAAAGTGAACAAAGTAAAGCGACTATCGGCAATTACGCCGATGAAAGTAAAAAAGCCGCCACCCAAATCGCTGGAATCTACACATCTGTTGATAGGGAGCGGGAGAGGTTAAACGTATGCGCTTCTAGTTTGGAAAGTCAGGAGAAAAGCGTGGAAACAGACCTGGGCGGGATTAAAAAATCCTATCAGCAGATTAATTCTTTATTGGATTCTAACGGTAACTCCCATACCGTCGGCGCTTTGGATGCGGATTTTCAGTCCAGCAACTATAAAGCTCTTAATCTCAACGCCTGCAAATTTTCAAAGGACGTTTCCGTGGAACTTAAAAAACTTAAAAAACGAGCCCATGATTTAAAAACCCTTGGCAAGGATGTGAGTAGTGCGATTAAAAGTTGTCCGCGTTCCGTCACTACGGCTTTAACTACCGCCCACAATTAATCAATTCGTCAAAATTTTGTTTAATCAAATCATGCCGGATATAAGTCTTAAAGAGAAGATGCTTTCCGACTTACGCGCTGTCCGGATTTAGAGCAATTTTTAGCGCGGAAAATTTAAGTTGGCGCGAAAAAAAGTGTGTGTCAAGCATTTTTTAAAAAAATTCATGCGATTTCTCCGACGAGGAAAAAATAAAAAAATTTTCCGCTTGACATTAAAAGGAATTTCGTGCTACACTATTTAAGTGCGCTGAAAGACGTTAGACCAGCGTGCGGGGCAAGTCCTAC
>JAJZCM010000064.1 GCA_021846045.1 bacterium
TTTCTCGAATTCGGCGACGGCTTTTAAATAGCGTCCCTGCTTAAGATAAACCCGCGCCAAATCCTCCTCCGCTTCGACGAAATAAGAATCGACAGAGGCTACTTTCTGATAAAAAAAAGAAGCCTTTCCAAGGCGGCGCATTTCTTGGTAGAGGGAGCCCTCGTAAAAAGGGATCAGGGTTAAATGAGGGTTTGATTTTGCCGCGCTTTTAAGCTCATGCAGCGCCCAGGGGAAATTATGCTTGTTCTTGTAGATGAGGGCCATCCCCAAATGGGCGTAAGAGTTTTTTGGGTTTTCCGAAAGGGCGCGGTTAAAAGCCTCTTGGGCCGATGTCGGCTGACGCAGTTTTAATTCGCACCAGCCAAGAGCTGTTTCTATATCGGATGAAGGGTTGATGGCCGCCGCTTTTTGATACCACGCCTTCGCTTCTTTTTCTCGGCCCAGCGTTTCCAAGATGACGGCTCCGTTAAGCCAAGCGTCCAAGAGCTTGGGCTCTTTTTTAGTCGCTTTTTGATAGGTTTGAACCGCGGCGCTTAGGTTTCCCGCATAATAAAGAGATTGCGCCCGGTCTAAAATCAGTTTGTTTGATGAGGCCGCTGACGGGGCGGCAAGGGCGAGGGAGCTGAGAATTTGCGTGAGAATAAAAATAAAAAACATGAGGTCTAAATTTGTATTTTTTCAAACAGTCGGGAACCGATAAAAAGAAGCGCGCTCGAAAAACCGCAAAGAACGAGGGCGTCCATGCCCATCCGCAGAAGGCTTCCGCCTAAAAGTGAAAGTCTTAAGCCCTCTACCCCGTAGGTTAGAGGATTGAAGGCCGCTAGAACTCCGAGAAAATGAGGCAGGCCGGAGAGCGGGAAAAGAGATCCCGAAAAGAAAAATATGGGCATGACTAGGAAATTCATAATGATTTGAAACCCCTGCATATCTTCAAGAATTGAGGCAATTCCCGTTCCCAGGGCGGTAAATAAAACGGCGATGAGAAACATAAAGCAGAGAGCCGGAAATATTCCGATGGCCGAGTTCCATTTAAACCCCGCTAGAGTGGCGATGGTCAGGACCAAAATTCCCTGAATGACCGCGACAGTCGCTCCTCCGAGAGTGCGGCCCATCATGATATAAATTCTGGACACCGGGGCGACTAAGGTTTCTTTTAGAAATCCAAATTGCCGGTCCCAGATGATTTCAATTCCGGAAAAAATAGCCGTAAATAAGACGCCCATGGATACAACGCCGGGAGTTAGAAATTGCAAATAGTTTCCTCCTCCGGCTTTTCTAAAAATCGGGCCGAACCCAAACCCCAGGGCTAATAGAAAAAGAAGGGGTTGGCCCAAGGAACCAATCAGACGCGAGCGCGATCTTAAGTAGCGCTTGATCTGTCTTAGCCATAAAGCCCAGACCGCATTCACCTTTTTTTCCCTCCACTCCACAAAAGACGTCCCTTTCTCATTTGATCGGGTATGTCGGGGGCGTCTTCCCGGATGTCTCGTCCGGTTAAAGCCAGAAAAGCCTCTTCCAAGGTTTCGGCGTTGGTGCCGGTCTTGATGGATTCGGGCGTTCCCTCAGCGGAAATTTTTCCGTGGTCGATAATCACGATGCGCTCGGAGACTTTCTCGACTTCCTCCATGGAATGGGTGGTCAAGAAAATCGTCATGTTCATTTTTTTGTTGAGGTCTTTGAGATATTCCCAGAGGCGGCTTCGGTTTTGAGGGTCCAGGCCCGAGGTTGGTTCATCCAGAAACAGAAGCGGCGGCTCGTGAGATAAAGCGCGCGCGATCTCAAGGCGTTTTTTCATTCCACCGGAAAAGTGTTTGACCAGATCGTCTCTTCTTTCCCATAGTCCGAAAAATTTCAGCAAGGAACTGATATTGGTCTGGCGCTTCTGGCGGTTCATTCCGTAAAGAACGGCGTGAAAAAACATGTTTTCATAAGCGGTCAAGTCCTCATCGAGGCTTGCATCCTGAAAAACGATTCCAAATTGGCTTCGGATGGCAATTTTATTTTCCGCAAGATTGAGCCCGCCTATGCGCACGCTGCCGGAGGAGGGTTCAATCAAGGTCGTCAGCATTTTGATCGTGGTTGTTTTGCCCGCGCCGTTGGGGCCCAAGAGAGAAAAAATTTCCCCTTTTTTTACGTCAAAAGATATTCCGCTGACGGCCTCAAATTCTCCAAAACGTTTGGAAAGATTTTTAACCTCGATTATTTTTTCCAGAGCCTAAATCCCCCGGCGAAAGCGTTGTCGTTTGTCCCTATCTTAAGGCTTGGCGGCAAATTTTTTAATTTTTTCGCGTTTCCACCACCCAAAACGACGGAATCGGCCTCCAGCGCGTCTTTGAGTTTTTCAGCGATTTCAAACACGCGCTTTCGCCATTTTTTTTTGCCGAGCTTTTCAAGTCCCCGTATTCCTAGAAAATCCTCGTAGGTTTTTCCGTTTTTGTAGGGAAGATGCGCGATTTCCATCGGTTCTAAAACTCCGTCAATAACGAGAGCCGAGCCCAGACCGGTCCCAAGCCCAAGAAAGAGCATCCGTCCGCGCCCGCTGTAGCTTCCTAAGGCTTGCATGGCGGCATCATTGATGATTTTGACGGGGCATCCAAAAGTCCCTTTAAAATCAAAACCGACCCACCCCCCTCCCAGATTGAACGGTTCATGGATAGGCTTTCCACCCATGACGGGGCCGGGGTAGCCGATAGCGATTCGGTCATATTTCCAATCCCTTGCCGCCTTTTTAACGGCTAAAGCCATGCGGGAGGCCGTCATCGTTTTTCCAGATGGGATTTTTCTCGGGATATTTTGCCCGCTTAGCAGAATCTTAACGTGAGTTCCGCCTACGTCAATGACGAGCGTTTCCGGCGCCGATGGTTTGAGCTTCATACGGCAATTTTTCTTTGCGGCGTGGGATCGTGCCAGCAACTTTCCTTGGGCGCGATCAAGGCATTGGCTTCCTCCGGGCCCCAGCTTCCGGGCTTGTAGAGATGGACGGGATGATGGTTGACCAAGACTTTATCAATGGCCGCCCAGGCCGGCTCAACGGAATCTTGCCTTGTAAAAAGCGCTCCATTTCCGGCCAGGGCGTCGCCGAGTAGCCGTTCATAGGGCGCTTGTTTGTCAGGCTGGGCGTCAAGAAGAAAAAGCTCTTTTTGATCGCCGATAAACTTTTCACCGGCGCGCTTGACGCGGGCGGCCAGCGCGATGACGGAATAAGGAGCGAGGCGAAAACGCAAGTAGTTGGCTTGGGAATCGGAGTCGGCGAATAATCTTTGCGGCGGAGATTTTAACTGGACAAAAATCTCGGCGGCGTTTGTGGCGAGGCATTTTCCCGAGCGGATATACCATGGCACTCCGTCCCACCTCCAAGAGTCGATAAAAACCCTAAGGGCGCAGAAAGTTTCCGTGTCGGACTTTGGGGAGACGCCCGGCTCATCGCGATAGCCGATGAATTGTCCGCGCACGATGTCATCCATGTCAAGCGGCCGCATGGCGCGAAAAACCTTCGATTTCTCATCCCGGTAGGACTCGACATCCCGGGTTGCCGGTGGTTCCATGGCGAGAAGGGAAAGAATTTGAAAGAGATGGTTTTGAATGACGTCGCGAAGACATCCGACATTGTCATAGAACTTGCCTCGGCCCTCGACTCCGAAACTTTCCGACAAGGTTATTTGAACGGAGGCCACGTAGTTTCGGTTCCAGATCGGCTCCAAAAAAGAATTCGCGAAGCGAAAATAGAGGATGTTTTCGATCTCTTCTTTCCCCAGGAAGTGATCGATGCGGAATATCGACGATTCCGGAAAAACCGATTGCGCGACTTGGTTGAGCTTTTGCGCTGAGGCGAGATCCCGCCCGAACGGCTTTTCGACGATGACCCGCGCGTTATCGGCGAGACCCGTTTTTCCGAGAGTTTTGATGACGGTCTCAAACATTACGGGCGGAATGGCGAGATAATGGGCGGGCTGGCGGGCTTTTCCAAGAGCCTGTTTGAGGGCCTTGAATGTTTCCGGGCGCTTATAGTCGCCGTCGACGTATTGGATAAGCGACAAAAGCTTGTCGATAACCTTCAAATCCGTTTGGCCGGCCTGCTTTAACGAATCCTTGATTCGCTCCTGCATATCTTTAAGCGTCCAATTTGAAAAGGCGACGCCAATAATTGGAACATTCAAGGCCTCGCGTTTGACCATCGCGTAAAGAGACGGGAATATTTTTTTGTGCGCTAAATCTCCCGTTGCGCCGAAAACGACCAGCGCGTCGGACGGCGTTGCGTTTGAGGTAAGGAATTTCATTTTTTCTTCTCGTTGTGCCCGCCGAATTCTTTTCTCATCGCCGAAAGGACTTTATTGGCGTAATTGGATTTTCCTTGTGATTCAAAGCGCGCAAAGAGAGCGGCATTGATGACTGGGGCCGGAACTCCTTCGTCAACTGCGGCTAGGGCTGTCCAACGGCCTTCCCCTGAATCCGAGACTCGTCCGGAAAAATCTTGGAGTTCCGCGTCTGTGGAAAGGGCTTTGGCCGTCAAATCTAAAAGCCAGGAGGCGACCACGCTTCCGCGTCTCCAGACTTCCGCCACCTCTGCGGTGTTAATTTTATATTGATAGGCCTCGGGGTTTCTCATGGGGGCGGTTTCCGCGTCTTTGTCGTGGGAATGAAGCCCGGCGTCCGCATTCTTGAGGATGTTCAAACCCTCCGCGTAAGCCGCCATCAACCCATATTCGATGCCGTTGTGAACCATTTTGACGAAATGCCCCGCCCCGGACGGCCCGCAGTGGAGATATCCCTGTTCGGCAGTCGTGGGGTTCCCTGTTTTTCCCGGGGTCCTGGCCGCCGAGGCAATTCCCGGTGCGATGGCTTTAAAAATGGGGTCTAAGCGTCCAACGACCGATTTTTCGCCTCCGATCATCAAACAATAACCGCGTTCAAGGCCGAAAATTCCGCCGCTGGTTCCGCAATCAATGTAGTGAATGCCCTTGGATTTTAGTTTTTTTGCGCGCTCGATGTCATCAAGATAGTAGCTGTTTCCGCCATCAATGATAACATCGTCATTTTCAAGAAGCGCTGAAACCTCATCAACCGTGGATCCCGTGACTGCGGCCGGGACCATGATCCAAACGGCTCTCGGGGCTTTTAATTTCGAGACGAAATCTTTGAGGGAAGTTGCTTGAGTGATATTAGGGCCGTTTAGATTCTTGACCGCTTCAGGGCTTACATCATAGACGACGCAGGAGAGCCCTCCATTGGTTAAGCGCCGAACGATATTGGCGCCCATTCTTCCAAGTCCGATCATTCCTAGTTGCATAACTTCCTCCTTTCCCTTTAATTGACAGATTGAGTGACTTGGGCGGCTTGAGTCTCTGTTCTTCGGGAGATGAGGATAAACCCTATTCCTGAAAAAAGAGCCGCAATGAGAGCCCAAGCGGCCAAATCTCCTTTTCCTATCAAATATCCCGCCAAAAGCGGAGAGAAAATCGAGGCGACGGAGTTGAGAGATTGCGTCAGCCCCAGAACCACTCCTTGTTCCTTTCGCCCGGTAACGCGGGTAATGAGGCTGGTCAGGGCCGGCCTTAAAACTCCGGTTCCAAAAGCGGTGGCGGTAAAAATTGGAATGAGCATCAGAATCGGGTGATCAAAGGCCAAAAATACAAGACCGAGGGCGGCTGAAATAAACCCAGCGCGGGCCAGCGCCTTTTCTCCGTAGCGTTTAACTAAGCGTCCTAAAAAACCGCCCTGGATAATGAGCCCTAAAAAACCGGAATAGGCATAGAGGTAGCCTACTTCCTTAGGACCAAAGGGATGCCCGTGAATAAAAAACCTTCTTTGCGCGAAGAGGGCGAACCCCTGGATAAAAAGTGAAAACATCAGGCAAAAGAGCATGAATTCAATGAGTAGAGGCGCAAGCTCCGGACGCTTGAAATAATCAAGATAGCTTCCCCAATCCAAAAGCCCACGGCGTTTACCCCCTGGGCCCGACTCTTCTTCCGTGTGCGGAATGGCCTGGGGCAAGAGGAAATAGGTGCAGAGAATGCTGGTGAAAGAAAGTGCGGCCGCGAGATAGGCGGGATAGACGTAACTATATTGCGATAAATATCCCGACAATGCGGGGCCGATTAGAAACCCCAATCCGAAGGCGATTCCGATAATCCCGAAAGATTTCGCGCGGTCTTCCGGAAGTGTGACGTCCGAAATGTAAGCTTGAGCTAAAGAGAGGTTTCCGGCCGTGATTCCATCTAAAAAACGCGAAAAGAATATCCAGAAAAGGGTTTTAGCCCAACCCAAAACTAAAAATCCCGCGAAGGTTCCAATTTGGCTGACGATGAGAAGCGGGCGGCGGCCGAAACGGTCGGAGAGTTTGCCCAAAATGGGGCCGGCGATCAGTTGGCAGAAGGCGTAGGTGGCAATCAGAAGGCCGACGATTTGCGGAGTCGCGCCGTATTTCTCGGCGTAAAATGGTAGCAGCGGCAGGATGAGGGTCAGCCCCATTATGTCGACGGCGACGATCAAAAAAATCGGAAGTAAAACGCTTTTATTTTTTCCAGAACTCACAAAACTATTCTACAAAACAAAAGAGAGAGATGCTCAGGTTCGTCATTCTGGCGTAAGCCGGAATCCAGAAAATCTCCGCTCTGGACCCCGGCTTGCGCCGGGGTGACGCGAGTAGTTACCAAAAGAGTTGAGCGCCTAAAAATTAAGTTCCAGCCAGCGGATAAACGCCCAGCGGGAATTGATTTTTGGAGGCGTAATCCACCCGCGCCCATGATCTTTCATTTTAGAGACTAAAATTTTCTCAATCGTGACAGGCCCGGGCTGATATCCCGCCATGACCATGACATTGCGCAGGGAAGAAGAACTGATGGAAATACCCGGTTTAAAATCGAGAATCGCAAGCGAATTTTTGAGGTCAAACCGGTAGCGCTTGAGGCCTTGAAGATGATAAAGGCGAACTTCAATGTTGAAAAACCCCCGGGGCGAAAAAACGCCTTGAACTTTAAGGGTTGCCCGAATCGCTTTTTCGCCAGATGAGGAGCTGGAAAGATTCTGAGTTGCGAAAGAAGGTATCTGAATGACTAGAAATAGCGCTATTAGAAGGAAAGAGGTTTTCTTCATAGCCACGGTTGATCAAATTTTGCTTGATCCCCATTTCCGCGGGCCGCTTGAAATGCCGGGAGATTTCTGTTATAGTTGAAAAGAAGGCCGCACAATCGAGGAAAAGAAATGGTTCGAATCGTCGAGGTAAAACCTTTAGCTAAATTTAAAATATGGGTTCGATTCCAAGATGGGACGCAAGGTTGGGTGGATGTCTCCGATCTGGCGGGAAAAGGCGTCTTTTCCAAATGGAAGGAACCTGGATTTTTCGAAACCGTTTTCATTGATAAAGAAAGCCACACGGTCGCTTGGCCCGGTGGTATCGATCTGGCGCCCGAATCTTTATACGAAGAAGTCGCCGGCAGATCTCCGTTAAAAACATCGCGTGCCTGAGCTAAGCCGTTTCTACGGCATCGTGATTTACATCTTTTTCCGCGAACATAATCCTCCCCATTTCCACGCCGTCTATGGGGACCACGAGGCTCAGATCGATATTCAAACGTTGGGTGTGCTGAACGGCCATCTTCCGGCGCGGTCACTGGGATTAGTCGTTGAATGGGCTGAAATCCATCAGAAGGAATTGAGACAAGCCTGGAAGCGCGCCCAGGGCCATCAAATTCCAAATAAGATTGCGCCGTTACCATAACATTATCCCTTGCTAAGCCGGTTCCTTTTCTTGGTCATAGGCCCGGTTGATTGAAATGCGGCTTTTTCTTCCGCCAAGACGGCATGGCTAAATAATATTCATAAAACAAGCGGAAAGAGACGATTTGTTTAACTTGGCCCGGACCGTTTAAATTTTGAACGACCGGGACCCCAACTTCCGCGCCCAGTTCCCAATGGAGGGTCGCATAGTCAAAGCCCGACCAAAAAAGCCAGGAAAATCCTCCTGAGGCGCTGTCGAGGTTTCCCGCGATTTCACTGCGGTTATTTGAAATAAGATTGGTTTCGAAAACTCCCCATAGCTCGTTCGGCAAAAAGGAACTAGGAAGGGAGTGGGGAAATATGCGGAACTCGAATTCTCCGTCGGTTCTCGCTTCATCCCCCAAATCAAATCCTCCCGGAGACGGAAGGTTATGCCGCCAGGTCGCGTCCCAACTCCAGCCGTAATTGCGGTTATAGAAAGCGGCCGTGAGGCCCATGAAGGGGTCAACGGATCCGGAGCCGTTTTGAAGGGCTTGAGGTAAAAGTCCCGAGGCGTTTGATTTGTCGTAATATCCGGTTGGAAGATAAGCCCCCAACAAAGGGGCGATGCGAAAAGTGCTTCCCGGACGATCGATATCAAAAAGCGTATAGCGGGCAAAAACGAGGGTGTCCCCAAAGCCGGAGGCGCTTAAGTTTTGGCTGCCCTGGGGAAGTCCTTCCTGCATTGAGCTAAAACCTTGTCTTGCGTCCAAGGCGAGAGCGATCTTATCGGTGAGACCATAGAGAAAGGTCTCGGGAAACTGGTAGTTGTTGAGCTGCGTGCCGCCTGAGGGCGCGGAAGGGTTGGAGCTGAG
>JAJZCM010000009.1 GCA_021846045.1 bacterium
AAAGCCTGGGTCACGGCTTGGGTCTGCTCCGGCAAAATATGTCCGTCTTTCCCGCCCCAGAAAAAGAGCGTCGGAGCGCTCAGTTTCGGAACACGCTCTAAAAGCCCCGGCCCCATGGGGCTTGGGCCGATGCCGGCGCCGTAGAACGATATCGCCCATTTTAAAGGAAGAATCGAGTTCGCGACAAAGGCGGCGCGCCCCCCCATGCAAAAGCCGACGCAGCCGATTCCATCCGCAACCGCCGCCGAATTTTTCTTTAAGAAATCATAAGCGGCGCCGAGATCCGCTTCGAGGCCTTCAAGCGTCATCGCCTGCATATGGGGCATGACAGCCGGAAAATCCGTATAAGACCCGGTAAAACCGGCGGGAGCGGAACGGTGAAAGACTTCCGGCGCGATGGCCAAATAACCGAGCGCGGCAAAACGGCGCGTCACATCCTTAATGTAATCGTTGACTCCAAAAGCCTCTTGGACAACAATCATCGCGCGATGGTTGGGGTTGTTAGGGTGAGCGACATAGGCCTCCATCGTCGTTTGATCGGACACTTTCAGCGAAACAATTTCTTCTTTTCCTTTTAATTGGGACATAAGGCCTCCGCAAACCTAATCTTCTGATAAAATTTTACCTAAAACTATTTAATAAAATAAAGCATGCCCATTTCATCCACCCCCCCATCCGGCTTTCGCGATTTTTTACCGAGGAATCTCGAACTCCGCCAAAAAATTTCTCAAACCATTTCCGGCGTCTACCGCTCCTTCGGCTTTGAACCGGTTGAGACCTCGGCTCTTGAAAATCTCGAAGTCTTGACCGGAAAAGGCGGCGGCGAGAACGAAAAGCTGATTTTTAAGGCCCTCAAGCGCGGAGAGAAACTCGTTGAGGCTTTGGAGAAAAACGAAGAGCTCTCGGATATGGGGCTAAGGTTTGATCTCACTCTTCCCTTGGCGCGCTTTTATGCCGCCAATCAAAGCCTTCTTCCCAGGCCTTTCAAGGCCTTTCACATCGCTCCGGTTTGGCGGGCGGAAAGAGCCCAAAAAGGCCGCTACCGGGAATTTACCCAATGCGACTTGGACATTGTCGGTTCCGACAGCTGGGCCGCCGAGGTTGAAATTATCTCCGCCATCCTCGAAGTTTTTGACGCGCTGAAGATCGAAGAGATCACCGTTTTGCTCAACGACCGCTCCTTGGTTGACCAAGCGCTCTCAATAGCCGGAGTTCCGGAAGAAAAAAGAACCGCCGCCTGCATTCTCATCGACAAACTGGATAAAGTTCCTCGCGAGAAAATTGTGGAAGAACTCTCCCTTCTAGCGGGCGAACAGGCGTCTAAAGCCGTTCAGGCCCTTTTGCTCGGCGACTCCGAAAACCGTTACGCGGAAGTTTCCGCCTCTTCCTATGCGCGCTTAAAGGACATTTCATCTGGCATTTCCCGCTTCAATAAAAACGCCCGAATTCAAATCACTCCTTCACTCATGCGCGGCTTTGACTATTACACAGGCCCCGTCTTTGAATTTCGCCATCCGAAACTATCCGGCTCCCTAGGCGGAGGCGGCAGATACGACAGGCTGCTTGAAAAGTTCGGCATTCCCACGATATCCGCCTGCGGGGGCTCGATTGGGTTTGAACGCTTGATTCTTTTGCTTGAGGAATTGGGATATCAAAAGGAGGATTCGGGGCCCAAATTTTTTATCGCGGTTTTTTCCGATGAAATGCTGCCTCGCTGTCTTCAAATCGCTTTCGAACTTCGCGCCCTCGGGCAAACGGTAGACCTCTACCCGGGGCCGGCCAAACTCAAAAACCAGTTCAAATACGCCGATCAAAAAAGGGCCCGCTACGCTCTTATCATCGGCCCCGACGAAGCCAAGCAAAATCAAATCCGAATCAAGGACCTCAAGACCGGCATCGAAAAGCTGGCGGATTTTGATTCGCTCGCAAATTTGCCGGACTAAAGAGCTTTACCGGTCTTTCGCGTGGGACTCAAGCCAAGCCGACAAAGCTTGCGACTGGGCTTCTTTGAAGTGAACCCCGATCTCAAGGGCTTCCAAGGTCTGACTTGTCTGCTTGTCGGCGCCCTCAAGCCGATGTTCCGGCTGGGCAAAGAAGGCTTTCACCTCCGCCAGCCATTGGCGAGACCATAGATTGGAAAGCGAGCTAATGATTCTCAAAGCCCCGAGGCCGCCGGCTTTTTTCAAGAAATCAGCCCAATGACCTTCAAGAAATTTCCAAGCCGTGCCCTGAACGTCCTTGTTGGCCAAAAGACCGCTGACCGATTTCCAGGAATCTTGGCCGCGGATTTCGTCGGTCAAGCTCATTTGAAGAAGTTTCTGGGCCAAGGCATCTTGTTTAAAATCCGTCATCGCCATCTGGAAATTGCTTCGCTCTTCAGGCGTTTTAGCCGCATCCATTCTTTGGCGATACTCCTCAAAGCGCGCCTCATTTCCAGCCTCGGCCCCGAGCCCCAAGACGACGCCGACCAGGGAAGGATCAAGGGTATTGGGATCTTTCAAATATTGATTAAGGCGATCCTGAATTTGAGCGGAAAGTTCCGGCGTCGGCGCGATTTTTCCCAAGTCCGAAAGAATCGCCGCGCGGGAAGATTTGATCTCATCTGAATCGTTCGGGCTTCCCCATCCCAATTTTTGCCAGTGCGGAAGTAAAATTTCTTGCGCCCACTTTTGCATCAAAGGCCGGTCTTGGGGCTCGGTCAAATCATCGTTCATCGTCAATAAATATCCGGCAATATCCCGCAAAACAACGCGGCTGTCGTCCGTCTTTAGTTTTTCAAGCGCGTCAAGGAAAACAGATAGAGGAATATCTCCGGCCTTGGCCTCGGCCCACAAATCATTGAGAAAACCCGAGCGTTCAATCGGGGTCAAATCCTGGATGGAATTTTCAAGCGCTCCTTGAAGCTTTGAATCCAAGGCCGTCCGGTAAAAACCGGTTTGGTCCTGATTGGCGTAAACCCACTGAACCGCGCCACTCGCCGGAAGGCTCACGCTCATATTTTTTTCTTTCAAATTCACGCGATAGGAATGAATGCCGGATGAATCCTTGTATTTGAGAACGACCGGGATGTTCCAAATAGAATCGCCGCTGTCTAAAAGCCCGTGCGCGGAAAAACGGCGTGGGGATAACTCAATTGTACGGTTATCGCCGGACAAGGAAGAAGCGCTCACCAAGGGATAACCCGGAATCGTAATCCAGTCATTAGCGATGGCCGCGACGTCTTCACCCGAGGCCTTGGACAACTCGTTCCACAAATCCTCTTTATCGGTATTTTGATACTGATACTTCGTCAAATAATTGTGAAGGCCTTTTCTGAAGTTCGCATCTCCCAAATAATTCTCAAGCATCCGCAAAAAAGCTCCGCCCTTGTTATAAGTCAGCGCGTCAAACATCGCCTGCGCCTGTTGCGGAGAAGAAACCTTGGAGAATATTGGACGCGTATTTCTCAGGGAATCAACCGATAGGGCCGAACGCGTCTCTTCCATAAAATCATCCCAGATATGCCAGTCAGGATGACGCTCGCTGATTGTCTTATACGACCTAAAATCGGCGAAAGCTTCGTTTAAAAATAATCCGTCCCACCACTTCATCGTGACCAAATCGCCGAACCACAAATGCTCCTGTTCATGATCAACGGTGATGCCGACATTCTTTTTGACCCCCAGAGATGAGCGCGGATCGGTAAAAATGGCGGCGTCTCTAAAGAAAATGGAACCCCAATTTTCCATCGCCCCCGCGTCAAAATCGGGAACCGCAACCAAATCCAATTTAGGAAGCGGATAATTAACGCCGTAATATTCGTTTAAGTGAAGTAAATTCGCCACGGCTTCATTAAGGGCGAAGTCCACCTGGCCCATATCCTCGGGGCGCGCCCAAACACGAACTAGGGTTTTTCCAGCCATTGCGCTCTTGGAATCAAGCCGGGCCACGGCCAAAGCCAATAGATAAGTCGACATTTTGGGGGATTCAACAAAAGACACGGTCTGAAGATTCCCATTTTCCACATGTGAAAGATCCGGCATATTGGAAACAATCGACAAGTCTTTCGGCGCGGTAACGGTTAGTTTAAACTTGGCCTTGAAAAACGGCTCATCCCACGAGGGAAACATTCTCCGCGCATCCGCCGGCTCGAACTGACTGAAGGCGTAATTTTCTTCTTTGCCCTCGTGTTTGGCCCGAGACAGATAAAGGCCTCTTAGGTTTTGATTGAGCTTGGCCGAATAGCGCAACTCAAGAGACACTGGGCCCAAAGGAAGCTCTTGACCGGCATCAATGGTCAATATTTGTTTCTCTTGGTCAAAATGAATTTGGGCTTGAGGAACCACGGCGCCGTTTAAACGGACTTCGGAAATATCCATGTCCGCAGCGTTAAGAATAATTTTATCCGTTTCCTTTTTAACGACAGCTTGAATCGCGGCCTCGCCTGAAAACTGCTGGGTTTCTGGAGTGACGCTCAGCTTAAGGTCGTAGGTTTGGGGCAGGATATCGGTCGGAAGCTGCCCCGGGTAAGCCTCTTCCAATGCCGGCTGAGAATGCCCTAAATTTAAAGCAGACATTCCTTCTTCATTTTGCGCAAGAAGACGTCCGCTTCCCGTCCAATGGTCGAAGAGGCGCCCAAGATTGCCAAAAGCGCTATCCGGAGAAATAAGGCCCTGGATATTATTTTTAAGGATGCGGAATTTCTTCTTAAAAGACCTCGCCGCCTTGTCAATTTTGGAACCGAGAGAAGATGGAGAACCCTTAACATTTCTCCGGGCATTCAAAGAAAGGCTTTCCTCGGATTGATCTGATTTTATTTTTTCAACGGATTCTTGCGGCGTCCGCATTTCAATCTGTTGTTGAACGCTCATCTCATCTTGGCTTAAGATTAAATTTTGATCCGGCAAGCCGCTTAAAACTCCGTTTTGTCCGGAAACGGATAAATTTTGAGACTGAATCTCAAGGGGAGCGTCTTGAAGGGAAGATTCGATTTTGGCCGGCGCTTCAGCGGCGAAAGACTGCGCGGAAATAAGAATCCCCGGCAAGACGCTCAAGAAGGCATAAGGTTTTCTAGACATAATGGGACTCTCCTTTGCATAGGATTATTTTACAATGAGAGTAGAGAATTCGCCTGGGCCTAAAGGCCTAGAAACATCTCGGCAAAAGGCCCAGTAAAATTCCGCACTCTGGAATTATCTGTTATACTATTGTTAGGATTTTTCGGAGGAGCTTCCTTGGATTTTGAATTCGTCATCAAAAAACTTTTGGACGGGTTTAAAAAACATGGCATCCGCTGCGCGGCCATCGGCGGATACGCTCTTGGATTGTGGGGCGTGGAACGGGCAACCAAGGACCTCGATTTCTTGGTTCATAGCGATGACTCCGAAAAGCTCCATCAACTGATGACGTCCTTGGGATATAAGAGGATATTCGACAGCGAGAACGTCTCCCAATATCAAGGAGAAGTGTTCGCCCTTTGGGGATATGTCGATTTCCTTAAAGCCCAGCGCCCGACCGCGCGTAAGATTCTGGCCGATAGCGCGGAAAAAACGGCGGCTTCCGGAGAATGGAAAATGCCGGCGGCGCGCCCCGAGGATATCATCGGGCTCAAGGTCCAGGCCATCGCCAATAATCCGGACAGAAGGGAAAAGGACGCCGCCGATATCGCGGCATTGCTCGAGATATCAAGGATGGAAGGCCGCGTTGTCGATTGGAAAAAAATCGAGAGCTACTATCGCCTTTTCAGCATGGAGGAACAATTCAAAATCCTCAAGGAGCGCTATGCCGCCGCGCGATGACGACGAGAAGCAGGATTTCCTAGAGGAAGCCTACTCTAAAAAACGCGGGGAGGATTTCAAGATCATGCGGGAAAATGTTCTCGCCCACCGCCTGAGCCCGGACGACTTTCTGAGATTTCTGACCCAATTTCACCGGGCCTTTGGCCGCCGATATCCGAACTCTTCCCACGAGCCGCCCGTTGACAACGGGAAATTCCTGATTTAGTTTCTGCTCGCGAATTCGTGATTGTGGTCCCTTCTCCTTTTCAAGGAGAGGGGAACCGAGGTTTGCCTACTTCGCGAGCGGGAACTGATTTGGGAATCGAGACCCCTTAGAGTTCGTTAAGAGCTCTCAAAGCGAAATGAAGGGCCCACGCAATGGCGCGCTTACGCACCGTATCACGGTCCCCCGACAAATGCAACTCATGCGCAAAGGGTTTTGGGGCAAACCCCGCAAGTCCCACATACGCCAGCCCCACGGGTTTTTTGGCGCTTCCCCCGCCCGGGCCGGCAATTCCGGTGACGGAAATCCCCACCGACGAATTCATTTTTTGGCGCACGCCTTCCGCCATTTCGATTGCGCATTTAGATGAAACCGCCCCAAATTTAGATAAAGTTTCCGAGCGAACGCCTAACAATCCTTTTTTTATATCGTTGGAGTAAGAAATAATTCCACCGAGAAAATAGTCGGAGCTTCCGGGAACGGCTGTCAGTCTTGAGGACAAACCTCCGGCCGTGCAAGATTCGGCGACGGCCAAGGTTTTTTTCGTCCGCGAAAGCTCTCGCCCCAGCGCGCACTCAAGGGTGTCTTCCCCTTCTCCAAAAACAAACGCGCCGACCTTTTTAAAAATCGCCGCTTTTAATTTTCGCATCACTTGACTTGCCTCTTCGGCTGTTTTGCCTTTTACGGAAACGTGAAAATCTACCTGCGCCGCAAGCCCCAAGATGGTAAACTGCGCCTTATCTTTGAATGCGCGCACGAGCGGGGATAATTTTTCATCCGCCGACGATTCCATAATTCCGGACAAATGCAAACTCAGGCTCTCGGCAAAATTCCGGCCGTAAAGTAAATTCAAGCGCGGCAAAACGACGCCCTCAAACAAGGGCGACATCTCGGCAAAAGGTCCCGGCAAAAGAAAAAGCGCCTGCGGGATATTATTCTTGCGCGCAATTTCCAGCATTTGACCGGGGGCCGAGCCGCGGGGATTATCGATGATCTCGGCTCCTTTAAGAACATAAGCCTGCTTTTTATTCTCCTTCGGGATAGGAAGCCGGAAGCGTGAGAAACGCGTCTTAATCTTCTTAAAAATCTCCGGGTGATAAACCAGCGGTCTTTTTAAAGCCTCGGAAGCCGCTTCACGACTTAGATCGTCGAAGGTCGGCCCCAAGCCCCCGCAAACGATCAGCGCGTCGGAATATAAAGCCCAATCCCTAATCGAAGAGGCAATCGCCGCTTGATCGTCGGGAACTGTGGTTGCCCGGACAACGGAAAAGCCCGCATTTTTTAGGCGCAAGCATAAATAATTTTGGTGCGTGTTCGGATGCCCTTCGAGAAGCTCGCTTCCGGTAAACAAAATCTCAATTCGAGGAGTTCGTTTACGAGAATCGTTCACTGGTAAAACGCGGAAGATTTGGAGGAAGCGGGAGTTTCTCCGGCCTTAATCGGGCCAAAGCGCGCTTCATACTTTTCGATATTGTCTTTAAGCGCCCACAAAAATCTTTTGGCATGAACCGGAGAAGAAATAATCCTAGACAAGACCTTGGTCTTGGGCGACTGCGGCTGTAAAAGCAAAAAATCAAAAAAGAACTCCGTTTCGCTATGCGCGACCAGCGCGAGATTGGCATAAGCCCCCCGAGCCGTCGCTTCGTCTATTTCAATCTGGATTTGTTGAGCCTGAACTTTATCTCCGTTTTCCATAAAAATTTAAGCCCCAGCTTCCCTTTGCTTAAGATAGCTGCGAATGGGAATCTCGGTGACCAACTGACGCAAATAGTAGTTCAAAATATCCAAGGCTTGAGCCTGCCGTAATTGCTCAGCGAACTTTCTCTTGTCTTTAGCGTAACCTTTAAGCAAGCCCTTATGTTCGCGGGCATAAGCCTCGCGAACTTCCCCTGGAACCAGCTTAACGGATTGATAGATCATCTGTTTAAACAAGGAAGAAAGCAGCTGCCTTTTGCGCATTTTTTCATAAGCCTTCGGCGAAGCATGATAGACGCTCCGGACCGCGTAGAAATAAAGCTGCTGATTGAAAGCCCCGTCGTGCTGAAAGGCGGGAGTGCTCTCAATATCGTCAGCCAATTGTTGATTGGTCACGCGAAGCCCCATTTTTTCGGCTTTATTCGCCAAAAGATATTCAACAATCATGTCGCGAAGCATTTCCTGCTTGATTTGCGCCATCACCTGGTCCGTCACATCAGTTCCACGATTTCGTAACGCATCGGCGTATTGATTGACCCGCGCAATGAAGATGGAATAGGGTATTTTAGTCGAGCCCACCGAAGCGACGGCGCTGGAAGAATCGCTAGAGGTCAAAAGATATCCCCCCAAGCCGACGAATGTCCCGATCAAAAAAATCGCGACCGTTCCGATGAACAGCGGTTTCTGATAGCGGCTAAACCAAGAAATCATTTTTACTCCTTTATTCCTTAATGGCCGTCACGGGAGGAATCGGCGGCGCATTTTTATGAACCTTTCTCTGATGTTCCTGTCCCATGACCACGCAACCTTCCAAAATAGCGCCTTCTTCGACTTTTAATTTCTGAGTCCGAATGTTTCCAACCAACCGCGCCTGAGAAAAAAGCTCTATGGAGTGGGTCGCGGAAACGTCTCCTTCAATGGTCCCGGCCAAAACCAAACTCTCCGCGGCGACGTTTCCCTTGATGCGCCCCTTGGGACCGACTTCAACTCGAATCGCGTCGGTCACGTCTCCTTCAACGACCCCCTCGATCCGCAACGAACACTTCGCGGACAAGACTCCGTGAAAATACGCCTCTTCGCTGATTAAAGTCATCGCCCCTGAAGCCGAGTCTAAGCTAATCGTTTTACCGAACATCGCTGTCATCTCCCTGTTCTTCTTTTAAGCCCGCATGAATTTTAAGAAATCTCTGAGGGTTCACCGGATGGTCATGGATGCGAACTTCATAATGGAGATGCGCGCCGGTCGAACGCCCAGTCGTTCCCATGTAAGCGATCAATTGACCGCGGCGCACATGCTGCCCCACCTTGACTAAAATTTTCGAGGTATGTCCGTAAACAGTGCTCACCCCGTAGCCGTGATCGATGAGAATCATCTGGCCGTAGCCGTGAAACCAACCTGCGGCGCGGACGGTTCCGTCGGCGGTCGCATAAATTAAAGTATCCGGGTGGTTGGCGATATCGATGCCGGGATGAAATTCCGCCTGATCGGCGCCGTCATAACGCCGCATCGGGTTAAAACGGTAGCCGAAAAGAGACGTAATGCGCCCTTCCGTCGGCCAAATATCGGGAGTCGCCCGGTAGAGACTGCGCTGGTTGCTCATATACCAGCCGATTTCCTGGAAGCTGGCTAAGCGTTTATAGGACTGTTCCCTGATCGTCGATATCTTGTGGCGCCACTCAGGCAAATTAATCGCCTCGGGACCTTCCAGCATGATTTGGCGAAGCCTCGCGCTGTCTTCGGCCGTAGGCCCCCCCACTCCGGAATAATCGTCATGAGACGCGCGCGGAGCCAGATTGAGCAATGTCCGCATTTCATGGTCGGTAGTCTCGGCCATGTTTAAAGCCGTTTCGGATTTATCCATCTCTCGCGATATAATGGCCAGCTTCGTGCGCAGAAGCTCGTTATCCCCCTTGGTAATCCAATAATCTACATGCCTTCCGACGATAAAACAAGCCCACAAGGTAAATCCGCTCCAGAGAAAGACGGCGAACAGAAAAAACGCCGTCGTGCATTGCCAGCGGAAAGTGCGGTTTCCACTGGAAGGAACCGCTAAGAACGTGACTGGCCGATTTAAAAACCGGATCAATTTTTGCCGAAGGGATAACATAAGCACCTATGTTATAACAGAACATAAAAGGACTGTCAATAATCACTTTTCTAAAGACCATCGCGGCCTTGATTTTCGACCGCACCCTTTGAAAAAAATTAAGTCCTTGGCGAACCTAAAATAATAGGCAGCGTCAAAAAGGCATTGCCTCGGCGGACAATCAAATTCGCCGGATCTCCGGGGCGGAGATGAACCAATGCTTTCTCTAAAGAAGGGAAATTTGGGGTGTTAATCACCATCGGCAAGCCGCCAACGGGAATAAGGAGTATTCGCGTGATGATATCGCCTGGCTGAAGCTTAGCCGCAGCCGCGGGAGAACCCGGGCGCACGGCGTCAATCTCCACTCCGCTACCCGCGCGCAAAAAGGCGATAATTCCCAGGTGGGCAAAGTCAATGTTGCCGACTTCCTGATATTCCGAGACTGCGTCCAGAAGCTCGTTGGCGGCAATCGCAAAGCCGATGCCGACCGAACCTCCCTCTTGGCCAGGCGTATAAATCGCGACATCCATGCCGACGAGTTCACCCTTGGAATTCAAGAGGGGACCGCCGGAATTGCCCGGATTGATGGAGGCGTCGGTCTGAATATAATCATAAAGAAATTCCGGGCCGTGCCCCAGGCGGCTGACAATGCCCCGGCTCGCAGTTAAACCCACGTCATAAGGGTATCCCAGCGCAACCACTTTTTCCCCCATGGCCGGAGAATTTCTCGAAATCGGAATATAAGAATAATTTTGACCCATCGGTAAAGATGGAAGCCGTAAAACCGCGATGTCTTTTTGATGGTCAATAGTCAAGACTTGGGCCTTGCTGGGAATGCCGTTAATTAAAATATTCAAAACAGTTCCGGGCAGGACATTGCCCGCGACGTGGGCATTGGTCAGCGCGATTCCAGATGGAGAAATAACGTAACCTGTTCCCAACCCGCGGTTATCCCCTGAATAGACCTTAAGAACGGCGGGTTTGGCTTTTTCGATAATTTGCTTTGGCGATAGATGAGGCAAATCGTTCGGAGCATCAGGCACGGAAAATTTTTCAATGGCGGGCGCGCTTAAAACCGTGGCGGGAAGGGGTAAAGAAACGGCGGGGAGCGTTGCCGGAGAGTTCCAATTCGCGCGCAGTTCGCTTCCGGAAATTCCAAGCAAAGCGGCAATTAAAAGAGCCGGCAAAACCAATTTCATGCTTTGGCGTGACTTCGGTAAACTCCATTGTCCATTTTTAAATTTCTGATACAGGCTTTTGACGATCTCAAAGCCCAAGACGCCCAAAGACGCGGCGGCCAAGGCAATCTTATAATCATTGAAAACCGCCGATGCGCCCGTATAGGTTAAAAAAATCCAGGCGCCTAGAAGCCAGAGGAAATTATAAACGTAGTGGGCAACGGTTGAGGAAATCAAAGAGCGGCTGCGGTAAACCACGAAAGCCAGGGCCAGCCCAAAAATGCCCTGTTGGGCGAGAAACTCTGGGTGAACGCCCCAAACCGCAACATGAGCCTTGACAAAGAAAATAGCCGAAGAAGCGGCCGCGATAAAAAAGGCATTAGAGGTTATTTTTTGTCCCATCCGCTTCAAAGCCGCCGGCAGGCGATTCTTAAGCGGAGAAAAGAAATCCGGCAAGGAATTTAAACCTTGAGACAAAAATCTAAAAACGGGGCGGGCAAAAGCCGCCGCCAAATAAAAGCCGCCAAATAAAAGCCCCCGATAATGAATTTCTTCCAAAGCCGCCTTTGAAAAAAGCCCCCAGGAAAGAAAAGACCCCGCGTGAGCGCTCAGGGCCGCCTGAATTTGTGCCGGACCATCGTGAATCAAAAGCTCGGCCCTTCCGGATTTTTGAAGCGCATCCGGCGAAAGCCCCAAAAGCCAATTGAGCTTTAAATAGTTCACCCACACGTAAACCATCAAATGGGAAATTCCCTGCATGATGAGGCCCCACTTAAGGCCGTAGAGAATCTGGCCGCCGATTCCCATTTTTTGATAGGACGGCCCGCCATAGGGATCCGGATTCTGCGCTTGCGGAGTAGAAGGTTCAGGCTTAGACGCGTCTAAAGAAGGGCTTTCTTTTTCCAGAAGGTTTTCTCTAGTCTTGGATACGGCTTGCCCCTCAACTGAACCCGCTTCCAGTTTTCCTGCGCCATCCTTTTCTCCGAAAAAACGATCAAGAAAACTTTTGGAAGAAGAAAAGCGGTTTGCGGCCAAAACATTTCCTACTCCTTTTTTAAATTTCTGAAAACCTTTTTTAAATGAGCGGAAGGATTTTTCTTTTGAATCTTCTCTTCCCGGCTCCACATTCTTAGAAGGCTCAGCGGCGTTGCGGGCGATTCTTAACTGCTTTAACTTTTCATCCGCTTTGGGCCAAAAGCCTTCTTTAATCAGTATTGAAGGCTTCGGAGCTTCCATGAGATCGGGGTTTGTTCCCACGGATGGGATGTGCATCGGAATTATTGGGGACAGATCCAGATCGTGAATGTCGGCGGCCCCGGCGCTTTCTTCGGCTCCGCCACCCGCCCAAGCCAACGGAGAAAGACTTCCCCAAACAAGAGTCAAGGACAAGAGAATGGATAAAATGGGGCGGAAACGCATTTTTAGAGAGTTCATGCCGCTATTGTAAAACTCTTTTTCTAAAAAAGAATGGGTCCAAAGGCCTAGACGCGCGCCGGCAAAGGACCCAAGTGATAACGGTATAAAGGGAACATGTTTATAGCGAGGCTAAGGCGTTGCGTTGACGTCCGCGCCAGCGGCAATGAGGGCCTTGACGATATCTGTCCGGCCATGGAGGAGAGCATACATAAGAGCGGTATCGCCATACTCGTTTTTGGCATTGATGTCCGCGCCAGCGGCAATGAGGGCCTTGACGATATCTGTATGGCCATTGATTGAAGCCCACATAAGAGCAGTCCAGGCGCTATTGTCTTTGGCATTGATGTCCGCCCCTGCGGCAATGAGGGCCTTGACGATACCTGTATAGCCACTGATTGCAGCATTCAAAAAAGCGGTATCGCCATAATTTTTTTCGGCATTATAATTTCTTTTGGCATTGACGTCCACGCCGGCGGCAATGAGGGCCTTGACGATATCTGTATGGCCATTGATTGAAGCATTCATAAGAGCGGTATTGCCAAGCTCATTTTTGGCATTGACGTCCGCGCCGGCGGCAATGAGGGCATTAACGGTATCTGTATGGCCATTGATTGAAGCATTCATAAGAGCGGTATTGCCAATCTCATTTTTGGCATTGACGTCCGCCCCTGCGGCAATGAGGGCCTTGACGGTATCTGTCTTACCATCTTTTGAAGCATTCACAAGAGCGGTATTGCCATGCTTGTTTTTGGCATTGACGTCCGCGCCGGCGGCAATGAGGGCATTAACGGTATCTGTATGGCCATTGATTGAAGCATTCATAAGAGCGGTATAGCCATATTTGCTTTCGGCATTGATGTCCGCCCCTGCGGCAATGAGGGCCTTGACGGTATCTGTTTTACCATCTCTTGAAGCCCACATAAGAGCGGTATTGCCAAGCTCATTTTTGGCATTGACGTCCGCGCCTGCGGCAATGAGGGCCTTGAGGCTCTTGATTGAAGCATTCATAAGAGCGGTATTGCCATACTTGTTTTTGGCATTGACGTCCGCGCCGGCGGCAATGAGGGCCTTAATGGTATCTGTATGGCCCTTGATTGAAGCATTCATAAGAGCGATATTGCCATATTTGCTTTCGGCATTGATGTCCGCCCCTGCGGCAATGAGGGCCTTAACGGTATCTGTATGGCCCTTGATTGAAGCATTCACAAGAGCGGTATAGCCATATTTGCTTTCGGCATTGATGTCCGCGCCGGCGGCAATGAGGGCCTTAACGGTATCTGTATGGCCATTTTCTGAAGCTCTCCCAAGAGCGGTATCGCCATCCATGCCTCTGGCATTGATGTTCTCCCCTGCGGCAATGAGAGCATTGACAGCAGCTGTATCTCCACGGGATACAGCCTCCATGAGAGGCGTCGCCGCGACTGGAGCCGCGCTTGCCGTGGTCCCCGCCGGAGCGGTCGTCGGAATCGCTGCCTTGGGATGATCCTGCGGCTCGGCCTTGGCCGTCACCGCCGAAAGCCCCAACGCTTGAGCCACCGGAGCCATCGCCGCACGGATGATGTCCTCGTGCGACTTTTCCCATGCGGGGAACGCGCTTAAGAAGGTCTGGACGATGTCGTCTTTGGTGTCCGGAAAGCGGCCCAAACGGCTGACCACGCGAAACAGCGACTGGACGCTCGGAGGAACCGGCAAAAGCCCTTGGCGATACGAGTCGCGCAATGAATCCAATGCCTTCTGCAAAGCCTCCAGAACTGGTCGCTCGATGGACAATCCCTGTTGCCGAGCATAGCTTTCCACAAGCCCCATTTCTTCTTCAGCCGGAAGCGGCTTCAAGATATGTGTGCTGAATCGGTCCAAGACCTCGCCGGAAAACTCCTGCGCCTCATACTGCGCCCGCGCCGGCGTTCCCATCGCCACCACGCCAAAGCCTGACTTGGCATCGAGGACCTTCCCGCTTGGAAGGAGAATTTGTCCAAATTGCAAAACGTTGTTGAGCAGGCTCACCGTGCCGGGATCTTCCGGCTTGGTCACTTCATCCACCAGCCAGATCGTGTTGCGCTCCACCGCCCGCTCGAGAGGATACGGCGGCCAATACGTCGCGTCGTTTTTAAGCTCGGGCTTGCCGATGATGTCTTGCCCGCGCGTTTGGCGGGTAAAGGTCTGCTCTTCCGGCTTCATCCTTAATATGGCGTAGAGAAAATGTCCCATCAGTTGCGTCTTGCCTGTGCCCGTCTCGCCCAAGACCAGGCTGTGGCGGCCCAAGGCGCGGTCTTTCATCATCGCCCACCATAACCGCAGGTTGGATTGTAGATGCGGTATGTCGCGGTAGCTCGCGGGAATCTCGCTTGATTTTAAATCCCCCAAGGGCAATTCCACAACACCCCACTGATCGTTGCCCAGCCGAACCTTGCCTGCTTTTTCGTCAATTTCAACATCCGGCAACTTAAAATCAGCCGGTCGCGGCTGGCCCTGTAAATTGTGCTGCTTGAGATACTCATCCACCAGCTCCTTCTCGTTGGCCTCCAAATACTCCGTCGGATAAACCGTGTCGAATATCTCGCGGAAATAGGGGAAGTCTTTTGGAAATTTCTTGATGTGCCAGGCCATGTTCATCACGCCGCGCGTGGACAAGGGCCGAGGCAGATGGCCTTGCCGATAAGAAGAACGCAGATCATTGGCCAACCCTACCATCTGCTCGATCAAGGGCCTCAGCTGCGCTTTCTTCGCCGCGTTCTCGTCCAAGAAAACGGTGTCCATGACGAAATCGGTTTCATCCTTGGCCTTCATGTAATCCACGTCCAAGACATTAAAGCGCCGAATAAAGTCGGCCGGCATCTCCTGCACCGTATAGCTGCGGTTGGGAGGATTGACCAAAGCGATGGCCCTAAATTTCGGGTTGCCCACGACCGGATTATCTTCCCCCGGCAAGGTCTCCTGGCGATTTTGCAAGATGGTGTTCAAGCTGTTTAAGATGCCGATCTGAAGCGGCTTGTTGGGCTCATCTAATATCACCCAATCCCCGGCTTCCGCGCCCTCATAGAGCTCGGAATGCTTGCGGCTCGTCTCGCCCGCGCGTTCTTCACCCAGCGTGGTTCGATACCTCAAATCCTTCTCGTTGGTATGGGCATGAAAGCTCATCACCCGAACCCCTTGATTGAGCAGACCCGCCAGCGTGTAGACCAATGTGTTTTTTCCAGTTCCCATGTCGCCTCTAAGCATGAGATTGGTCAGGCTCGCATCGGGATCAGACAGATATTCCATCATAGTCGCCAAGGAGCGCAAATTATCCTCGGTCAGCTTGACCATGAAGGGCTTTTCACCAACGGCGACCTCCAAAACGTCCGGACGAAGAAATTTCACACGCGGCGCCCGCGCCCCGCCAGATCCCATCTCCATAGTCCGCACAACCTTGCCAAACTTAAGCTCCAAAAATTTCTTGCCGTCCTTTTCGATGTAATGAAAGGGGCTGTCTACTGAACGTGGCTCATACTCCTTAAGCCCGCTCGGCAAGATTTCTAGGCCGGCCTCTGAACCTGAAACGACCGAATCCTCAAGACCGGCGACCACCTTGCCCGCTCCATCAAAATGTTTTGTGAACTCCTGCAAAGCCGCTACGGAATCGCCGCCGGAGGAAAGCGCTTCGCCAACGGCGCTGTTGAGCCTCTTGGCCGTCGTCAAAAGCTTACGGAAATTCTCCGGCCCGATGACGGAAGAGATCGCCTCGCGTTGCTCCAAAATGGCGTCCGGATGCGCCACTAAAGTCCGGGTCTTAAGCGGTTCGGATTGGATAGCGTCTAACTGCTCAGGAGAGAATAGAGGGACTTGGGGCAAAAGCGGTTGAAAAAGAGGGTTGCTCCCGATCGTGTCGCCGCCGCCAATGGGCATCCCGCCTAAAGAATTTCCGGAGAAGGATTCGGGCGCCGCCTCCATGCCTTCCGCTCCGACCGCCCATGCCGGCTGCCCGACAGAAGCGCACAGGAAAGAACAGACTAGAAATATCGCCAGCGCTTTCTTTAAGGTCATCGCGACCCTCGCCAGGCTTTTTTGAAAGTCGTCTCGACTATTTCGGCCCATTTCATCCCCAGCTCCGACAATTCTTGGGCCCAAAAACTGTAGGGCTGATATTTGTCATACATGTCCTGCGCCTCGGGCCCCGCCGCCAGGTTGGCGAAACGAATCTTGGCGTTCGTCGGGTCATCATAAATCGCCCGGATTTTTGACGCGATGTTCGCGCCGGGATCGCCGTCGCCGATATGAAGGAGCGAGTAGCTCGTATCGGGATGGCCCCGCATATCGTCGCGGATATCATCAACCGCTTTGTTCATCATGCGCACATCGCAGTTGTCTCCGTTGCATGTGTGCTGTATCTCGTTGATCCTCTCGACAACCTTATAAAGGATGGCGTCGCTTAAATCTTTGACCTGCATATAGTTGCCGATGATGGGCATCTGCGGATTTTCATTGTAAGCGACGACCCTGACCTCAACGCCGGGCTCATTTTTGAAAGCCAGCTTGAAGGCTTTGAGCGCCATGAGCAGCGCCCGCGCGGCGTGATCCAAGGAGGCGCCTCTGCCGATCCAGCCCATGCTGCCGCTGAGATCGAGCAAGAAGGTGATGCGGGCTTTGGGCCTCCCCGGCAGAAGCTCCTCTTTCATGATCCCGATCTTCGACTTATAATAAGGCAGGGCGTCCTCGTCCACGTCGCCATCAAAGAGCCCGTTAAGATCGCGGCCCAAGACGGTGGCCTTGAGGCGCTTGCGGATTTTGTAAGCCAAGGTATCGATCATGCCGCGGACCGGCTCCAAATACTCATCGAGCCAGCTTCTCTGGCCGGCTTCAAGCCCGCCGGATTTAATCTTCTCGATCTTGTCCTGGACGCTGCCCATAGAATCGGAAGTTCCTTGACTGCCCGCGGGATTGATTTCGCCGCCGCCGTCTTGGGATTGACCAGCTTCGCCCTGAGAATCGCCGGATTCTCCGGCCTGGCCTGGCTTGCCGGATGATTGTTGCTGCGACCAAGCCTTGAGCATCTGAGCTAAAGGATCATCCTGGCCGGGCTGGTCTCCCGGCGCTGAATCTCCCTGTCCAGGTTTTCCCTGAGCGCCTTGCGAATCTTTTTGGCCGCTCTTAAGCTGATCACTCAAATTTTTGGCGAGGGACTCAGCCTCTTGCGCCACTTCCTGAATTTTTCCCGCCTGCTCGGAGATATCCTTGGCCGTCTGTTCGATGCCGGTGGTCTTCTGGCGTAGCGAGCTTATCTCTTGCTCCTGGCCCTGGCCCAATTGTTTCTTAAGCGCCTCGGTCTGGCTTCGCAATTGATCGGATTGATTTTTCAGTTCGCGGCCCATCTCGCCCAACTGCTGGGCCTGCTCTTGCGTCTTATCGGCCGCGGGCGAAGAGGCCCCGCGCTTTAACTGCTCCGCCATTTGGCGAAATTCCTGGGCGGCTTGGTTGAGCCGCTCCGCCTGCTGATGAAGCTGTCCGGCCTGAGCGTCGAGCTCCTCGGCTTCTTTAGAGTTGATATTCCGAGCGCCCGTTTGAGAGCGCATTTGAGAGGCCTTCTCTTCTAAATCCTGAGCTTGGCTCTTGGCCTGCGCGGCTTCCTTAGCCAAGCGCGAAGCCGCCTGCTCTAATTGCTGAGCGAGGCCATCCGCCTTCTGATTTTGCTGCGGACTTGACTGGCTTTTGCCCATCGTCTTTCGAAACGCCTGCTCCTGCTTTTGCATCTGCTCCTGAATCTGCCGGCGCAGGTTCTCCCTCTGTTCGGGAGTCATCTCTTTGAGCGCCTTCTCGATTTCCTTCTGAGCCTGCTCCTTATTGGATCCCAGCTTGCCCTCCTGGCCCATTTTCTCGAACATCTTCTGCGACATCGCCGCGTCCTCGGACTCTTCGTGGAGCTTTTGAAGCGTCGGCCAGATTTCGCGGCTGAGCTTATAGGCTTCCTCGGGGGAGGCCGAGGCGATCTTTTTTCGCAAGGCTCGCGTCTTCTCTAGGACTTCGAGAACACGCGGGTCTTTGATGCGGGAATCCTCTTGCCCCAACCGGCTTTCGTAAAGAGCCCCTTCCAAAAATTGCAGATAGCTTGGGAGACTCTTTAGGCTTTGCGCCGCGGCCTCACCCTCGGGATACTGCTCACGATTGAACGCCTCGAAGTTTTCATTGAGCCCCGGACGCTCCTTAAGGCCATTTTTCACCACGCGACCGGTTTCCATCGTGTCATAAAGCGTTTGGAATAAGCCGTTGGACTGAAGCTCCGGCGCGATGAGATCGGGGCGGCTGTAGACGGCGCGAAAAACTTCCTGCATGAGATGCGCCATGGCCACGTCCTTGTTCGCGTGGCGCAGGTCTTCCGGCACGTAATGGATGCGGAGATTCTCGCCTTCTTTGACCAAACGCCAAGTCGGACGGTCGCCTTCCCATAACGGCTCCCAGGGCACGAGCTTGAGGCTTTCATCCCGCGTTATGCCGCGAGCGATTTTCTCTCCCAGGGACAGTATATCCCGCTCGGCGGCGGGATCAGACGCGCCGGCGCCGTCAAAATCAATACTGCGTTCCTTACTCGCGAAGCGAGAGCGTGCGCGGGCGCCTATGGGAATGATTTTGGGCACGCGCGTGGGCTCGCGCCGCTCTGAGGCCTGAGCGTCCGTTTTTGGAGCGGCGGATTTTAAAGCGGGCACAACAACTTCTTGCTCCAAGTCTTGGACTTGAGTTTTCTCTGCCGGAGAGGCAATGGGATCGGCCGCTTTGATTTCTTTCGCACTTTCCTCAATCAAACCCGAGGGCAACGCGAATTGGGGTTGAGAAAAATCTTCCAAAGGCGGCATGGCCGCCTGAAAAGAAACATCTTGAGGGTCTGGGGAAAGCGGCACGATTTCAATGGAAACCAGGTTTGCATTCTCAGGGGCCGGACGTTCTTCCGCCGAAAAGGCGGGAAAAGAGCAAAAAGCAATCAATAAGCCCGCAAGAAGGGCTTGTTTTTGGATTTTAATCCCGATCTGTTCCATATCCCCATAAATATAACATTCCGGAGAACAAAGGGGATGGGTCCAAAGGCCTAGACGAGATCCGGCAAAGGACCCAAGTGATAACGGTATAGTAAGAGCGCGCTCAGATTAAGTTCCGAAGACCGAACTATTGCCTGACGGTTTGCTGGGGCGTGACCGTTTGCCGCTGTGCTACCTAGATTGGAAGAGCTGGCGGCGTCATTTGGCCCGAACAGTCCTCTATCGCTCTTATTTTTATCACGGGCGTTGCCAGTATTTTACCCGCCCTCGGCGTTAAACTCTAAATTTATATTCGGTCAGAATTATCGCAGGAATATTGAAGCTGTAGACAATCAATTATAGAATACGGCGTGGCCCAAGATTATTATTTCGATGTCGCCAGCGAAGTAGGTTCGGAATCCATTCAGGTTGTGATTAAGGAGAGCGCTTGGTGAAATTAAGAACCGGACTTTTAATCGGCCTTTTTCTCTTGGCGCAAGGGCCGCGCGCTTATTGCGACTCATTTTCGTGGCTTGAGCCCACCCATTCGCCCAAAGCCCTTGAGTGGGTCAAAAAGCAAAACCAAAAAACCTGGTCAGCGCTGGCCCAAGACCCCCGGTTTCCCAAAATCCGCGCGGGGATTCTTAAAATTCTCGAAGCCCCGGACAAAATTCCCATGCCCTCTTTGCGCGGAAAATGGGTTTTTAACTTTTGGCGGGACAAGAAACACGTCCGGGGGCTTTGGCGCCGGACAACGAAAGCTGATTACGCAAATTCTCATCCCCACTGGCAAACGCTTCTCGATTTGGATATTCTCGCTAAAAAAGAAAACAAGAACTGGGTTTGGCAAGGGGCTTCTTGCCTGCCGCCGGCCTATCGCCGTTGCCTGCTCGACCTCTCCGATGGGGGAACAGACGCCAAATTCACCCGGGAATTCGATCTGCCGTCCCGCTCCTTTGTCAAAGGCGGTTTCAATCTCCCCTCGGCAAAATCGGAAGTCGCATGGATAAATCAAGATGAAATTTTAGTCGCGACTGATTTCGGGAAAGGCGCTCTGACTACCTCGGGATACCCCCGCATTGTCAAACTGTGGAAGCGCCATACGCCGCTCACCCAAGCCCAAACCCTTCTCAAGGGGAAGAAATCCGATATGGAAGTTCATGGCTCTGTCTATTCAAGGCCCTCCGGAGCTATTCCCGTCATCGTCAGAAGCCCTGCCTTTTTCCGTTCGATCAATTACTGGATGAGCCCAGATCAAAAACTTAAGCGCATTCCCCTCCCCGAGGATGCGGATCTACAAGGTTTTTTTAAGGGCTTGACTCTGGCGGTTTTGAGAAGCGATTGGAAAACTCCCGCAGGAAAATTCAAAAGAGGAGATCTTATTTCCTGGCCGCTGTCTGAAATCAACCGGAAAAATCCGGAAAAATTCGTTGCCCTAGTTTACCGGCCCAAAGCTGATGAAGCCATCGAGGATAGTTTCCCCGCTAAAAGCGTCCTTTACCTTAACATCCTCAAAAACGTGCGCGGACGCATTTTCAAAGGGCGTCTCAAGAGTTCAAAATGGACCTGGACGCCAATCTCTCTCCCACCCAACGGGACGACGCATCTGGTTTCAGGAAATAGCTTGTCCAATACTCTCTTTGCCAGCTACCAGGATTTTTTGACGCCGACAACGCTTTATCGCGAGGACAAAAGCGGTCTTAAAGCCGTCAAAAAACTTCCAGCGCGCTTTAACGCCCGCGATCTCACTTTTGAACAATTATGGACCACAAGCCCTGACGGAACAAAAATTCCCTATTTTCTCGTCCATCGAAAAGACCTGCCCTTAAACGGGAAAAACCCAACTCTTCTCTATGGATACGGGGGCTTTGAGATTTCCATGACCCCATTTTATTCCGGGATCATCGGAAAAGTTTGGCTGGAAAAAGGCGGGGTTTATGCCTTGGCCGATATTCGAGGCGGCGGAGAATTCGGCCCAGCCTGGCATGAGGCCGCGCTCAAAACTCATCGCCAAAAAGCCTATGACGATTTTCTCGCCGTAGCCCGAGATTTAATTCGGCGCAAAATCACCGATTCAAAACATTTAGGCATCATGGGGGGCTCAAACGGCGGGCTCTTGGTGGGAGTTGCCTTTACCGAAAAACCGGAGCTCTTCCATGCGGTCGTCTGTCAGGTACCCCTTTTGGACATGCTCAACTACACCCACATCGGGGCCGGGGCTTCTTGGATTGCCGAATACGGAGACCCTCAAAACCCCGCGATGGCCAGAATCATCTCCCGTTATTCGCCCTATCAGAACGTGCGCCCGGGAGTTCATTATCCCAAGGTTTTTTTCATCAGCTCAACCGATGATGATCGCGTGTCTCCCGCGCACGCGCGAAAAATGGCCGCCAAAATGGAGTCCTACGGCGATCCGGTTTTTTATTATGAGACCTTGGACGGCGGGCATTCTTCCGCCGCCAATCTCAAAAAAGCGGCCACGGAATATAGTTTGGAGTATACCTACCTCTTTGAGCGTTTATTTCCCCGCTAGATTAGGCTCCTCTCGGGGAGCGGCCCATATTATTCTGTCACGGAGCCTTAGTTGCTTGCGGATAGGGACGGAATTTTTCCCGTCAGGCTCGCGCGCCAGGCGTATTCGAGAGACCGTATTTTGTTAAACGGCATGCCGTAAGCCTGATAGAGGCTGGATGAGACGGGATATCCGTCCCGGATATATTTGGAAAACCGGTAGAACATGCTGGGGTAATGCTCGCGGAATAAATAATGAACGAGGCTGTAGGATTCGGCATACCACAGCTGGATTTGGGAGGTGGGAGCGTTTCCCATCGTGCTTACCGCCATTAAATCTTTCAGGGAGTATCCTCCCCCCTCTCCGATGACTTTGAGATTGTCCCTCAGCCATTGGGGTCTGGCAAAACCCCTTTCCACTTGAATCATGGTAGCCATTCCTTCGCTTAGCCATAAGGGATCAGGATGACCTCCGATATAAAACCCGTCATAATAAATGTGGCAGAGCTCATGGGCCAAGATTCCGGTAAGTTCTCCGCTTTTATAAACGTAAATTTTTCTTTCGGAGACCGCGCTTGCCCCGCCCGACCATTCCGGGCGGCCGGTGACCAGGTGGTAACTCTTGGCGTCTTGGAATAAAAAAATGCTGACGCGCCCCTCTTCCGCCCAGGGTGAAAAGGCCGCTAGATCAATCATGAGATTTTTGTGAAGATCTTCGGCCATGGTGATAAAATTCTTATCAGGAGGGCGGCCTTCGGAATAGATATTGAAATGCTTGCTTTCGAAAAGAAAGAACCCATTTGGAGCGGACGGCTCGATTGTTCCAAGTGAAGAAGACTCGTCTTGGATTGGTTGGGATTGGGGGCGCCGAGGCGTTTGTGACTCCCGTTCATAGGCGGGTTGGGCGCCTGGAAGAGGCGTGATTAGCTCAAGCGAAGAAGGAGAATTGATTCCGGAGGCTTGTTCGGATTGGGCCAGCGCTTTTCCCGCCGCAGCCCCCGCCGCGGCTAGTTTTTCCGGATCGACATATTCCTCTTTTGATCCAGTTCTTAAAATGCCTTCCGAGAAAATTTTATTTCCCAAGTGCGAGCTTTGGCCTACATCTTGGTAAAGCATTGTCCCCCATAATGAAATGACGGCAATCCAAATGAGGATTCTCAGCCGTAGGGATATGTCCATTTAAAAACAGGGTCAGCGGCTAGTATTGGCGTCTCTAAGCCTTAAGGCCGCTTGGGCGAGCCCATGAACAAAAAGAGAAAAAATAACAATGAAGACAGCCTCGACAAAAACCATGCCCGCGGCAGGCCCCCCGTCAAAAACCCCGCGTTTCCAATAAATGGCGAGCATGGTCGAAGAGACAAAGGTCGCGGTGGAGAAGGTTTGCCAAAAGGTGAAGTAAAGAGCCGCGGTCACCGGCGCCATGACGAAAAGAAGCCACATCGGCCCCCAATAAGGCTGGAGAAGATAAAAGAGCGGAATTGCCCAAATAAAATTAATCCAGACTTGGATTTTGCGGATATGGCGGGCAAGATACGAAATTCGGTAGACATTTTTTGACAGCCACCAATTGACGAGGAAGGAACTCAGCAAAATAATCAGGGATAATTTATAGTCGCGGGGGTCGGGTTGGCTAAAATAAATGGCCGATAAAATTAGAATGAGAGCGAACGGCATAAAGTAGCGGTTGAGCATTTGCATGACTTAATCCCCTTTCCGACGTAACTACTCACGTCACCCCGACGAAAGTCGGGGTCCAGAACGGCGATCTTCTGGATTCCGGCTTTCGCCGGAATGACGAACCTGAGCAGTTGCTTTCCGACAAAGAATAAGATAGCGGTTTTTATCATCCGAAGGAAGACGGTAATTGAATTTTTCCTTAACAACCAGCGGTAAAATTGACGGTGGAGCGTCGCTTGCCGTTGGGGCGACTGTTAGGTCTTGGCTTTGATAGGCGATGAAAAATCCATTCGGCTTTAAAAGAGGATTCGCTATCTTCACCGCTTTATGGAACGGCGCGACCGCTCTTTCAAGGATGACGTCAAAGAAAACGGAATCTTGTTCGCCGGTCGGTTTTCTAATTAGATGAATTCCCTTAATCCCCAGGGCGATCAGTGTGAGATTTAAAAAGTCAAAACGCTTTTTCAGGGGCTCAATCAAGGTCATATCTATTTCCGGAAAGGCAATTTTGATAACGACGCCGATGAAACCGGCGCCGGAGCCCAAATCCGCAACGCTTAAAACTTCTTGGAAATATGTTTCTTTGATGCTTTTTAGAAATGGAAGGCAGGCCAAGGCGTCGGCTGCATGGCGCAATAGGAGATTTTGCGGCGAGATGTCCGCTGTGAGCCCCGATTCCAGATCGTGGCAGGCGACTAGATTGAGATAATTCTCGATTTGATTTTTCTGATCCGGGCTTAAGGAAATATTCCACTCCGTCAGATTGGAGGCGAGCGGAAGCCAGTCGTAGAGACGCTTGGACGGAGAAGCTGTTTTCGCCATTTTTATCGGCTATTCTCAGCCGAATCATAACGCCTTTCCTCAAGATGCTTCGGCACGCTCTCGCTTCGCGAGCAAGGAACGCAGGCGGCATTTTGCATTCGGCTTTTTTCCACAAGGACCCATAGAATTTGAACATCCGAGGGCGAGAGCCCGGGAATGCGGCCGGCTTGCCCGAGAGTCTTAGGTTTAATGCGTTCAAGTTTCTGGCGTGCCTCAAGCCCTAAAGCTGGAATTGAAAGATAGGCGAAAGATTCGGGAATGCGGACGTGTTCGAGTTTTTGCAGTTTTTCGGCGATTTGTTTTTCGCGCTCAAGATAACCCGCGTAGCTTCTTTCGATTTCTTTTTCTTCTTGTGCCCGTCCCATTGACCAGGGATAAAGTTCCGAGTCCGAGTAGCGGCTGTTTTCCCGCACGATATCCCGATAGCGCTGAAAAGAGTCAAATAAGGAATCTGAAACAAGTCCCAGCCGGCGGCCTTTTTCCATGAGCCTCAAATCCGCGTTATCGGCGCGCAGACTGATGCGGTACTCGGCTCTGGAGGTAAACATCCGGTACGGTTCGTCGACCCCCTTGGTGACTAGGTCATCGATGAGGACTCCGATATAGGACTCATCCCGGGATAAAATGAGAGGCGGTTTTTCCTTGATTTTTAAAGCGGCATTGGCGCCCGCGATGAGACCTTGGGCGGCGGCTTCTTCATAACCGGTCGTTCCGTTGATTTGGCCGGCGAAATAAAGTCCGGACACGTTTTTAGTCTCAAGGGTCGGGTGAAGCTGGGTTGGCGGACAATAATCGTATTCAATGGCGTATCCTGGGCGCATGATGTGCGCGTTCTTGAGTCCGGAAATGGAGCTTAAGACGCTTCTTTGGACGTCTTCCGGAAGACTGGTCGATAACCCATTGACGTAAATTTCTTTCGTGTGGTAGCCTTCGGGTTCGAGAAAAATAATATGCCTTTCCTTGTGCGGAAATTTGACGACCTTATCCTCGATGGACGGGCAATAGCGAGGTCCGATGGATTTGATGACTCCGCTGTAAAGCGGCGAGCGGTCGAGCGAGCTTTGGATTCTTTGATGAGTCTCTTGGTTGGTGTAGGTGATAAAACAAGATAAAAGCTGATTATCGACTTTTGCGTTTGAATGCGAAAATGGCTTGGGCGGATTGTCGGATTCTTGAATTTGACATTCCGAGAAATCAATGGAACGGCTTTGAATTCTCATCGGAGTTCCGGTTTTCATTCGCCCCACTTCAAATCCGAGAGACTTGATGCTTTGGGTAAGTTCCATAGCCGGCTTTTCCCCAAAACGCCCCGAGGCAAAAGAGTTAAGGCCGATATGCGCCAGACCGTTGAGAAAGGTTCCGGTCGTAACAACGACTGCTTGGGACCGGTAGAGAGTTTCTCTCAGGCTGATGACGCCTTGGACGCTGGAATTTTCTCCGATCAAAAGACGCGTCGCTTCATCTTGAATTAAATCCAAGTTCTCCTGGTTTTCCAGAACCTCTTTCATGGAAAACTGATAGAGCTTTTTGTCGCACTGGGCGCGCGGAGACTGGACGGCGGCTCCTTTGCTGATGTTGAGAATTTTAAAATGAAGTCCGGATCGGTCGGTATTTTTTGCCATTTCCCCGCCCAGAGCGTCTATTTCACGGACGATTTGGCCCTTGGCAACGCCGCCAATGGAGGGATTGCAAGACATTGCGGCGATAGTGTCGAGGTTTTGAGTGAGTAAAAGCGTTGTTATTCCCATGCGGGCGCAAGCCAAGGCGGCTTCGCATCCGGCGTGTCCGCCGCCGATAACGATAACTTGGTATTTTTTAGGAAAAGAAATAAAGTTAGGCATAGAGAAGAGCCTTGAGGATTTCTTTGGGAACCAGACCCATGAAATAAAGCGCGAAAGCAAACGCGATTTGAAACAGCAAGGAAAATAAGACCGCCAGGAATGCTCGGGAGAGGCGCAGCCCCCGCAGTTCCCTAAGTCCCATCATTCCGGCCCAGAGCATCCACAACCCCCCCACGACTTGAGCGCCGTTAAAGACCGCGCTTGAGTCCAGAAAGATCGATAAGATCATGGGGAGAAAAAGGGCGATTCCAATGACGTTAAGCCCCAACATGAAGCCGGCAATGGGCAAAGCCTCAGATTTTTTAAGTTTCAATAGAGGAAAGATAAAGAGGGCAAAACAAATTATTTCTCCAAGATTAAACCATAATTTTGAAATCCCGTTTTTTTGAGCGTAAAGGACGATCAAAATAAACGGCATCGCAGTCCAAAAAATGCCGGTAATCAGTTTAAAGAAAAGATTTCCTTTTTCAAGCCAGAGCATGACGCCGAGAAGACAAAGAATCCAGACAATTTCTAACGGAGGCTGCCAAAGCATCACTTTCAGCCAAAAATAGAAATTCGGGGACTGGCTGGGAAAGGGCGCGTAGTGATCGGGAAAATTCCAGGGCTTGAGCCAATAAAACAGAAGCGAGAACAAAAGAAAAACAAAGTAGAGGCTTAAATTGAGAACAATCTCTCCATTTCCCTTATTTTTCGCGGCCCCCCGCGAGGGAAAAAAGAGATAATCTCCGCAGAGTGCAAGGATTTTTCTCATATTAAATCGTTTTGATAGTGCTTCATTCCCCAAAAACAAAAAATAGAGGCCGGGGCCAGAAAGAGAGTGGCGCAAATGAGGGCGATTTTAAGGCCCGCCAAGTCCGAAACATATCCTATCAAAGTTGGGGATATCGCGTCTCCCAAGGCGTGGATAAGAAGCATATTGGCGCCAAAAGCGAGCGAGCGCTGGGTTGTGGGCGTAACCGCGACAATGACGGCGTTTAAGGGCCCCATGTTTAGAAAAAGAAAAATTTCAGCGATAAAAAGAGCCGCCAGCGCAATTTTGAGGTTTGGGGCTAAAAGAGAAAAAATCGCCAGCGGCATTCCGAGTAAAAGTCCTAGCCCGGAAATCAAAAAGTAAGACTTAGGGTTGACTCTAGTGAGGCGTTCTGAAAGAAATCCTCCCAAATAAGAGCCGATAATTCCGGAGAACACCGTCAGCGCTCCGAAAATAATACCCGATTTTTCTACGCTTAAGCGCCAACGCCGGTGAAAAAAACTGGGCATCCAAACGGCAAAACCGCCCAAGGCAAAAGTCATTGTCGCCCCCGCAAAAGTCGTCAGAGCGTAACTGGGAATGGAGAAAAGGGCTTGGACGCCCTTGGCAAGGCTTGTTTTTTCTTTTAAGGTTTGTTGGTGGAGGGGCGTTTTTTCCCGCGGATCTTTAAGCCGGGATGCGAAAACAGCGAGGATCAAACTCGGGATGGATAAAAAGATAAAAGCGTTTCTCCAACCCCATTTTTGCCCCAAGACGCCGCCGCCGATATACCCAAGCGCGCTTCCCACCGGAATGGCCAGCGAAAAAAGAGCCATAACCATCCCCGCTTTTTCCGGAGGATACATTTCGCAGACAAAAGACGGAGAGATCGCGCCGTAGCAGGATTCTCCAATTCCCACGGCGGCCCTGGCTGAAAACAAAGAGGCAAAATTTCCGCAGAGAGCGGTCGCCCCAGTAGAGAGGCTCCATAAGACCGTTCCCACCGTAACCCATAAAACGCGTCCATAACGATCGGCGAGATATCCGATGGGAAGGGCGGCAAACATATAGACCAGCATGAAGGCCGATGCAAGCCAACCCGCTTGGGCGTCCGACAACAAGAGATCTTTCTGGATTAACGGCAATACGGCGTAGACGGCTTGCCTATCAATATAGTTGAAAAGATTGATTAGAAAAAGGATCAAGAAAACGGAACGTGTTTTTTTCATTTTCCAACACAAAACTTGGAGAAGATCGCGTCAAGAACGTCTTTCTCCGCGTTGTCTCCGGTGATTTCTCCTAAAAACCGCAGGCACTCCCGCAGATGAAAAGCGGCCCTTTCTTCCCATCGCCCGGCATTGTCTTGAATGGCTTTTCCAACCGAAAAAATTTCCGCAGACGCAGAGGTTAAGGCTTCATGGTGCCGGAGACTCGTGATGAGAACTTCGTGTCCAGCGGATTCTTGGGCGAGGGCGGACGCTAGGCTCTTTTTTAGATCCAGGATTCCTTCTTTTAAAAGAGCTGAAACCAGAATTCCTTCCCAATGGTGGTCAATTCGGCGCGGCAGATCGGATTTATTGAGGGCGAAAATAACGGGCTTATTTTCTTTTCGGGCCGCTTCGGCAAGAGAGAGAATGGTTTTTTCTTCTTCGCTTGAGATTTCCTTGGAACGATCGATGACAATGAGAGTCAGATCGCTGTTTTTTAGGGCGTCATGGGTTCGGCGGATGCCTTCTTTTTCAACGGCGTCTTCCGTCTTATGCCGGACTCCGGCGGTGTCGATTAAAAGAGGCGTGAGATTTCCCATTGAGACAGACTCTTCAATCGTGTCCCGCGTGGTGCCCGGAATTTCTGAGACAATCGCGCGATCCCGTCCCAACAAGGCGTTAAGAAGGCTGGATTTTCCAGAATTGGGAAGGCCGGCGATGCAGATTCGTGGGCCGCTGAAAATTTTTTTCCCCCTTTCATAGGTTGAAGCGAAATCCAAGATTGAGCCATGAATTTCATGGAGAAGCGTTAAAAATTCACTTTCCGGCGGCGGCGGCAATTCTTCTTCCGGGTGGTCTAGGCAGGCCTCAATATGCGCCAGCATTTCAAACAGGGGCGTTTTAATTTTTCGGAGAGTATTGGATATCCCTCCCGAGAGTTGAATTAGAGCGGCGCGGTGGGCGGCTTGGTTATCCGCGGCGATAAGATCGCAGACGGCTTCCGCTTGGGAGAGATCCATTTTCCCATTGAGAAAAGATCTTCGAGTAAATTCGCCGGGGTCGGCCATTCGCGCGCCGCTTTGCAAAGCGGTTTTGAGCAAAGAAGAAAGAATGAATGGAGAACCATGGGCGGTAATTTCAATGAGGTCTTCTCCGGTTGGGCTCGTAGGTTTTGGGAAATAAAGGGCGACGACTTGATCGAGAAAATTTTCACCCCAAGCCGCCCTGGTGAGAAGGGCGGTTCTTGGTTTAAGATTTTGAACGTCAATTTGAAGGAATGTCGCGGCTTTTTTTAGAGCGTCATGTCCGCTTAAACGTAGGACGCCCAACGCGCTTTTTCCCGGCGGAGTGGCAATGGCGGCGATTGTTTCTTCGTTCAAGAATTTTTGCGAGGACGAAGAATAATTTTTCTCCAAACTCCTTCGCCCTCCGAAACGCTTTCAATTTCCGAGTGATCGGCCAAGGCTTTGTGGATGATTCGCCTAGTCGCCGCGTTCATCGGCGGCAGCCGATAAGGGGCGTTTGATCGCTTGACCTCGGAAATTCCATATTCGACTTTGGAAAAAATCTCTTTTTCTTTCTTATCCCAATAACCTAGCGCATCCACTTGGATAGCGGATTCTTGGCCTGTTTTGCGGCTAAGGAGAATGTTGAAAAGAAACTGCAGAGGCTCAATTGTTTTCCCTTCCAAGCCGATTAGATATTGCGCGTCTTCTCCGCTCAAGGATAACTTGGCGCGCTCTTGTTTCTCTTCCCAAAGGGCGGAGATGAGGACGTCGTTAAACCCCATCTTGTCCAAGAGTTCTTTCATTAGAATTTCCGCCGTGGGAAGAATCTCTTTTCCTGCTTTGGGCGTGGGAGATGAAGCGTTCATATTATTTCGTTGCGAGCCTCAGTACTTGTAATACTTCTTAAGTCCCAATTGGATGGCGGCGTTAAATAAGCTGTTGGTCATCCAGTAAAGGACCAGCCCCGCTGGAAAATTCAGGAACATGACCGTAAAAATGACCGGCATCCAGGTCATGATCTGGGCTTGGGCGGGATCTCCGGGCGGAGGATTGAGTTTATTTTGAGCAAACATCAACGTCCCCATGACGATCGGAAGAATATAGTAAGGATCCTTGGCCGAAAGATCCTTGATCCAGAAAATCCAAGGCGCCGCGTGAAGTTCCCAAGCGTTTCTTAAAGTCGTGTAAAGGGCGATAAAGACCGGAGCTTGGATCAACATGGGCAAGCATCCGCCCAATGGATTTGCCCCGTTTTTCTTGTAGAGTTCCATCATCTCGGCGTTCATCTTGGTCGGTTCCGAGGCATATTTTTTCTGGAGTTTTGTAATCTCGGGCTGGAGTTTTCGCATCGCGACTTGAGCCTTGAGACTTTTGAGGGTCAGCGGAAAAACCAGTATTTGAAGCCCAATTGTGAGAAGAATAATAGACCAGCCCCAATTTCCGGTCAGAAGATAAATCTTTTCCAGAATTTCAAGGATCAGGTGTCCGATTTGCGCGAAAAACCCGAAGTTAATCGAACGCTCTAGGCCAAGATGGTAATGCGACAGCCAGGTATATCCTTTCGCCCCAAGATAAAAAGGAACGGTCCAAGTGTGAACGGTCTTGGGATTTAAAATGAGGCTCGGCGCGGTCAAGACGACTTCAGGCGGAGTCAGGCTTGAGACGCTAAACTCGTTACTTTTTGGGAGCATGGCGGCCAAGAAGTAGCGATTGTCGATTCCCACCCATTGAAAGGGGCCGGCGTGGTTTCCCGGCTTAAACGTATCCACTTTTCCGTTGAGACCATGTCCTCCGAATTCAAGCCCTATCGCCCTCCAAACCTTGGGGTTTTCTTTTTGTTCGGTCGCGATCGTGCCTAGTCCCGGGCCGATTGAAAGACTCCAAGCTCCGGTCTGAATCATTTTTCCAGAAGTGTTGGTTAGGGTGATTTGCAGTTCAGGAACTTTTTTCCCCTCAATGCCCGGAATAAATTCCTTGGCGACTTCCAACCCGTCCTGGCGGCGGGCCACGAAGGTCAGATTAGGAGCCTTGGGGTTCTGGGTAAATTTTAAATTTGAAAACGCGGCAAAAAAGCCCGGAGTGGGATATTGAACCAATTCCACCATTCCCAAGGGCTCGGGATACTGCCAACTGGTGATTCCGGCTCCATCCGGGTTGACTTTGAGCTTGGCCTTTCCGAAATCGGCGTTCATCGGTGGATAATTCTTAAGGGGCAGGGCCGCCGGCGGGTTTAAATTGGCACCCGGTGCGGGAAGGGTTTGCGTTTGAGATATTGCCGCTTTTTGAGGAAGCGGCGGCATATATTTTTTTTGGATAAAGACAAACCATAATCCGTAGACCAGAACGGATAATGCGACGGCAATGAGTAGATTTCTTTCCGTGTTTATTGATTCCATAATTGAAAACCCTCAGGTTTTACGGGGTCATATCCTCCCGGATGGAAGGGGTGGCATTTAATAAGTCTTCGAATAGAAAAACAGGTTCCACGAAAGGCGCCGTGCGTTCCGATGGCTTCTTTGGCATAGTCGGAGCAACTGGGATAAAAACGGCAAGAGGGGCGCAAAAACGGCCGAAGGAGTTTCTGGTAGAGGAAAATACAAGATAGGAGGAGCTTTTGTAATTGTTCTGGTTCGTCATTCCGGCGAAAGCCGGAATCCAGAAGATCGCTGCTCTGGACCCCGACTTTCGTCGGGGTGACGTGAGTAGTTGGGAGCTTCTTCATGTTAGAATTTCCGCTTTTTCGCAGAGCTTGAGAAAATCTTTTTCCGCATCGATGAAGTTTTTCCAGGCGCAGTCGGGTTGAATTGAAACGATGATGTCTATTCCGTCCTTGATACGATTTTGATTGAGCCGAAAGGCTTCCCGCGCTAGGCGCCGAAAACGGTTTCTCTTAACGGCGGTTCCCGTCTTTTTAACGATGGAAACTCCGAAGCGAGCTTTGGCTGGTTTCATGAGCGCTACTTTGTCCTCGTGCGTTGGGCGAGTTGAAAAACGCAAAATAACCCCCGGGATGGCGACTCTTCTTCCATGAGAAAACACCCGTCCGAATTCTTTGCGGGATTTAAGCCGCGCTGAAGAACCGAGGCGAAAGCGGACAACGGTCTCAGGCTTTGACGAGGACGTGACGGCCCTTTTGCCTTCGGCGGCTCAAAACTCCTTTTCCGCCGGGAGTCTTCATCCGAGCCCGAAATCCGATGGCCCTTTTTCTTTTTTTATTGTGCGGTCTAAATGTAGGTAGCATAATGGGTTTATTATATCAAAAATCGCAACTGTTCAGGTTCGTCATTCCGGCGAAAGCCGGAATCCAGAAGATTGATGCTCTGGACCCCGACTTCCGTCGGGGTGACGCGAGTAATTATCAAAAATCGCTTTGGCCGCGATTGTTTAATTTCTTTTGACGCTCAAAATGTTACCATCGAGATATGGCGAATAAAAAAATAAAAAGTGACGAAGCGGCGATAGATGTTCTCCTCAAGGAAAAGAAAATTTATCCCCCCGCCAAATCTTTCAGCCGCTTAGCCTACGTCAAAAGCTTCGCCGAACTTAAAAATTTAAGAAAGAAGGCTCTTTCTTCTCCTGAAAAGTTTTGGGAGTCCGCGGCGAAAGAGCTTTTTTGGCATAAACCTTGGCGAAAAACCCTGGCGTGGAAGCCGCCGTTTTCGCAATGGTTTGTCGGCGGAAAGATCAACGCCTCTTACAACGCTTTGGATCGACATTTAAGCGGGTTTCGCCGGCATAAAGCCGCTTTGATTTGGGAAGGGGAAAACGGCGAAAAGAGAGTCTTGACCTACCTTGAGCTTTACCGCGAGGTTTGCCGCGCGGCCAACGCCTTGAAAAAATTAGGCATTAAAGCCGGCGACCGCGTGGCGATCTATATGCCGATGGTTCCAGAAGCCGTGATTGCGATGCTGGCGTGTTCTCGAATTGGCGCGCCTCACAACGTGGTTTTCGCCGGGTTTTCAGCCTCGGCCTTATCCGAGCGTATTCAAGACGCCCAGGTTAAACTGGTCATTACGGCCGACGGTTTTTTTCGAAAAGGCCTCATCGTCAAGCCCAAGGATGTCGTTGATGAGGCGCTTAAAAGCGCGCCGAGTGTCGAAAAAGTTTTGGTCTTAAACCGCGGCATCGTGGAAAATTCTTCCTGGGTTGAGGGGCGGGATGTCGATTGGGTTGATGCGCTATCTGAAGCCTCGGATGATTGTCCCGCGGAGAAGTTGGACAGCGAACATCCGCTGTTTATTCTTTATACCTCGGGATCGACCGGGAAACCGAAGGGCATTTTACATACGACCGGAGGATATTTAGTTCAGGCCGCATGGACGACGAAATACGTCTTTGATCTGAAAGACGACGATCTTTTTTGGTGCACGGCCGACATCGGATGGGTGACGGGGCATTCCTATGTGGTTTACGGCCCTCTTTTAAACGGAGCGACGGTTTTTATGTATGAGGGCTCTCCCATGCATCCGGCGCCGGATCGTTTTTGGTCCATGATTGAGCGGCACAAAATATCCATTCTCTATACCGCGCCGACTGCGATTCGGGCTTTCATGCGCTTGGGAGAATCTTGGCCCCAAAAACATGATTTATCTTCCCTGCGACTTTTGGGAAGCGTGGGAGAACCGATTAATCCGGAGGCCTGGCGCTGGTATCACAAAAATATCGGGCGCGAGAAATGCCCGATTGTGGATACTTGGTGGCAGACAGAAACCGGTTCGATTATGATCTCCCCCCTTCCAGGCGCAACTGGGACCAAGCCCGGTTCGGCTTCGCTTCCCCTTCCGGGAATCGACGCCGAGGTCGTTGACCGTTCCGGAAACCCGGTTCCTCTGGGAGCGGGCGGATACTTGGTCATTAAAAAGCCTTGGCCCGGAATGTTGAGGACGATTTACGGGAATCCCGCCCGCTACAAAGAACAGTATTTCAGCCAGGCGCTCGCTTTGGGCAAGAAAAACTATCCCTATTATTTCACCGGAGACGGCGCGAGAAAAGACAAGGACGGGTATTTTTGGGTTCTGGGCCGCATTGATGACGTTTTGAATGTTTCCGGACACAGGCTTTCAACAATGGAAATCGAATCCGCCTTGGTTTCCCATCCTGCGGTGGCGGAAGCGGCGGTCGTCGGGCGTCCGGATGATTTGACGGGGCAAGCCGTCAGCGCCTTTGTGACCTTAAAAGAGGGTCAAAATCCCGACGAGTCGCTTAAACGCGAGATTTCGGAATATGTGGGGCGCGCAATTAGCCCTATCGCCAAACCGGCCGACATTCGCTTTACGCCTCTACTCCCAAAAACCCGTTCCGGAAAAATTATGCGGAGGCTTCTTCGCGAAATCGCTTCCGGCGGCGCGGTGAAGGGCGATGTCACGACCCTTGAAGATTTAGGCGCTCTCGAAAAACTTCAGAGTCAAGAAGAAGAGTAATCGCGGCACAGCCACTGATTTTGGCCGAAGCGGTAGACCCAGGAACGGATGTCTTTCTTGAGGAAGATGAAGACAGGATGGAAATGATGCCGTTTGAGGCGGATTTCCACCTCGTTCCACAACTCATCCGGGTTGCAAGCTTTCTCTCGAATTAAAAGAGCCGCCGCTAGAGCCCCGGTCCGGTCGGAGCCTTTTTTGCAGTGGAAATAGACTCGATGGCCAGCCTTGTGTTCGGCCAGCACGAAGAAAAATACTTTTTAAAACATTAGCCAGTTGAAATTGGCGTCTTCCCCCGGAAAAGACAAGCGGATGGGAAAATTCCGGCAGCTTAAATTCCAAGCATGACAGGACTCTTGATTGTCCGGCTTGAGCCGCAAATCCACGATGTCATCAACGCCGAGTTTTTCTTTAAGAAAGCGGTATTGATTGTCTTCCAAAAGAGTCGCGCCTCTATAGATTCCCGGTTCGACTTGGCCGAAATTGGGAATCGGCGGATGAACCGAAGCCGCGGCGAGAAATTGCGAGAAGAGAACGCCTAAAATAGAGAGAACCATTAAAGTGTTTGTCAGCGAATTTTATCAATCCAAGAGCCGAAGGCTTCAAGGGCCTCAATCGGGATGGCGTGTCCGCCTTCGAATTTCAAAAACTCGCCCTCAAGCCCCGAATCCGTCAATAGATCGTACAATTTGCGGGCGCCGGAAAACCCTAGGATTGGGTCGGCGATTCCATGGCTTTGAAAGAAGGGCATCCCCTTCTTGAGGGGAGCTTCTTTGAGCAATGATTTTTGGTTGATGAGGTTTCCCGAAAAAATCGCCAGACCCTTGGGAGTTTTTTCTTGAGAGAGAGAAATTTCCGCGGCGAGCATGGAACCTTGGCTAAATCCCCCAAGAATGAGATTCTCTAAAGGAATGTCCAAGGCCTTTAAAAACTCTTCCGCCATTTTTTTGGCTTCTTCAAAGCCGGACGGCTCGGCGTTTGAAAAATCAACGGCAACCCCTTCTTGCTGGGCTTTTTCAATGGCCTTTTCATCAATCTGAAACCAGGCCAGGCCGCCGAAACTGGTTCGATTGGGCGCGTCAGGAAAAATCCAATGGGCCGGAAAGTCAAGCGGCGTTTCGGCCGATACGGGAGCGAGATCGGAGCCTGAGGCGCCGTAGCCATGAAACAAAACGATGGTCGGGCCCTTTTTCGCTTCGCCGACTTCAATGGCTTTAAGCGGTCCGATTCGGCGATTGGTGATTGAAGTGGCGGGCATATTATTCTGTCACGGAGCCTTACCAAACCCGGCAGGCGTTTTGCCGGATCATGGGAGATTTTGCCGGGCAAGAGAAGGCTTGCCCAAATTCCGGCATATTAGACACGGCGCCGTTGGCTCGATATTTGGGGTCCGAGTGCGGATCGGTCAAGGCTTGGAGTCTTTTTGACTTATCCGTTTGATTGGTGCACCAGGTTTGGGCCCAAGCAATGAAAAACCTTTGTTCCGGCGTGAATCCGCCGATCTGAGATGCCGGGGATATTTGATTTCTTTCCAAGGCCGCATAGGCTAAATGAATGCCGCCATTATCGGCCGTATTTTCTCCCAAGGTCAGCTTGCCGTTGATTTTGACGTCCTTTTTTGGATCTTTGGGATTTTTGGACACGACATATTGGGAATATTGATTGACTAGGCATTGCGCGCGGCTTTTGAACGCGGCGGCGTCTTGGGGCGTCCACCAATTGTGAAGATTTCCCTTGGCGTCATACATTCGTCCCTGATCGTCAAAGCCATGGGTCAGTTCGTGGCCTTCAACCGCGCCAATGGCTCCAAGATTGGAAGCCAAATCCGCTTTGGAATCGTAAAAAGGCGGCTGCAAAATTCCCGCAGGGAAATTCATGTCGTTTTCCGCCGGATCATAATAGGCGTTGACGGTTGGAGGCGTCATCTGCCATTCGCTCCGGTCGGTCTTTTTCCCGATTTTGTTTATTTCGCGCTTAAATTCAAAGCCCGAGGCGCGCTCAAAATTTCCGATGTTGTCGCCTTTTTTTATCGCGAGCTTGGAATAATCGCGCCAATGCTTGGGATAACCCACCTTGTTTTTCATGGCCTTGAGTTTTTCGAGGGCCTGTTCCTTGGTTTTGATGTCCATCCAGGAAATGGAATGGATGTCCCTGTTCATGGAGCCTTCAATTTGAACCAGAAGTTCTCGAGCGTCTTTTTTCGCCTTTGGGGGAAAATTTTTGTCGACATAGATTTTTCCCAAGGCTTCGCCCATTCCATTATTGGCGAAATTAACGCAGCGCTCCCACCGCGGCATCAGCTTTTTGCTTCCACGAAGCCTTTTTCCGAAGAATGAGAAGTCTTCATTGACGAAAGCGGAAGATAAGGCCGAAGCCTCGGCATGGACGAGCTGCCATTTAAGATAAGCCTTCCAATTCCCGAGCCGGGTTTGCGAAATGACGGAACTCAGATTCTTAATGAAGTCGTAATCGTCGGCATTAAGAACCTTAAACTTCGGCGTTCCGATGGTTTTAAAATAGGCCTGCCAGTTAAATTCTGGGGAGATTTTCTTGAGGTCCGAAACGCTGATTTTGTGATTGACCTTGAGCGGATCCCTGCGAGAAACGCGGTCCATGGAAATTCTCGCCAAAGCGGTTTCTACCACCAATGACCTTCCGGCGTTTTCCTTGGCTTGAAAGGAAGACTCGCCTGCGAGTTCCAGCATCTTTTGAACATGCTTGAGATAAAAGGCGCGGTCCTTAGCGAAATCCTTCTTAAGGTAATAATCCCGGTCGGGCAAGGCAAATCCGCCTTGGTCGAGAGAAGCGATCATTTTATCCGCATTTTGATAATCCTGTTCGGAACCAAAATTAAAAAGCGCGCCGACTCCAATCATTTGAAGGCGGGCGATTTCTTGAGCCAGTTCGTTTTTTGATCTCAAGGCGTCGATTCTCTTAATTTCAGGAAGAAGCGGTTTATCTCCTTCTTGATCAACGGATTTCTCATCCATGCAGGAATTATAAAGATTCGAGAGTTTGGCCTGGTTTTGAGTCAGCTTGGCTTTTTGCGAATGAAGTTTGTCTAAGAGTTTTCTTAATAGGACTTTGTTTTTGCGGGCCAAGGCGTCGAAGGTTCCCCATCTTGGATATTCAGCGGGAATGGGGTTTTTCTTAAGCCAGGTTCCGCAGGCGAAGTGATAAAAATCCTGACAGGGATTGACCGAGCGGTCGAGGTAGTCGAGCTGGATTCCCGGCTGGGCTTGAGCGGGATTGAGATTGTCTTTGGACGGGTCCGTATAGTTCCCATCCACGGATTGATCGTCCTTGTGTTCGTTTGTTCCGGCTTTGCCGTCCTTGCCTCCATCATAGGTGGCCGTGTATCGGCCTTCCCGCAAAGGGTTAAGTCGTCCCTCGGCTTTTTGGACTTTTGCGAAATCTTTTTTGGAAATAAGCCGCAAATGACCTTTTTGAAGGGCCCAAATCCTGTTTCCGGAAATGATCTCGATTCTGGAACCCCATGCGGCGATTAGTTTTCGAATAATTTTTGAACGCACTTTAGGGGAAATTTTTGGGGACCAGCTGGGCGCTGAAAAAGTGATCACCTGTCGCGGGTTTTTCTTCTCTTTTCTTTCCTGGCGTTCTTTTTCGTAGGCGTTGAGAAGTTGATGGATTAATCGTTCCGCTTTTTCAAGCTGTTCGGCCATTTTTGCATCCATTCCCGAGGGAACAAAAAAGTGAATGGTAACGGATTCGGCTAGGGGAGGAGTTTGGGCGCGAGCGGAGACAAGAGCAAAATTGGGGAGTGTAACCGTTAAAGTTAGAAGAAATAAAATTTTAATTTTCATGAGAATATTCTATCAAAATGGCCGGCTTTTAGTTTGTATAATGATTCACGGTGGAAAAGGCAATTTCTCTTATCGTTGATGGTCGTTATGCGGATTTAAAGCGTCTATTGGACAAAGAGCCGATGGATTCTCTCCTTTCCCAATGGAAAAACCTTAAGCCGTTGGAACGCCTGGTTGTTTTTAAGCTTTTATCCGTGGGTAAAGCGCTTGAACTTTACGGAAAAGTTGATCATGCGGAAAAATATTTTCTCTTTTGCGGTTTGGGGCCTCAAGCGATTGCGCCGGTTCTTGAAAACTTGTCCGATCGCGACCGAGGGCTTTTTGTCGAGATTCCAAAAAAATTTGCCGACGACATGATAGCGGCGCTTTCAAAGGTCGCCTAATGCCTTTTATTTTAACATCAGGGATCGTCTTGTCTCGCAGGGATTTCGGGGAATCGGGACGATTGTCGGTCGTCTATACGAAAGATTTGGGAAAAACCTGGGTTAAGTTTTCCGGAGTTAACGGAGCCGGCCGAAAAATGAAGGCGTTTTCGGAACCGTTTGCTCATTGCGAGTATCGTTTTCATGCGACTCCCGGCGCGGGATATGTCAAAGCCACGGGCGGAAGTTTGTTCTCCAGTTTCCCCGCTATGCGAAAGAACCTGGATTCTCTTTCGGAGGCTTTCCTTTGTTCGGAGCTTGTCGCCGCCTTAACCGTTTTTGGTCTTCCCAGTCCCGAAAAATACGAGCTTTTGAAAGACGCCCTCTCTTTTCTTGATTCCGGCCAACCTGACTGCTGGATGATGCCTTCTTTTGGCCTTCGCCTTCTGGAATTGGCGGGCTTAGGGATGCGCGAAAAATTTCCATTTGAACGCGAAATTTCCTTGTCGGCGTGGGAAGCGCTTCATCAATCTCCCTTCACGGACCTCGCAACGCTTTCCGCCGATATTAATCTTGCTCGCAAAATTCGACGCTTTGTTGAGGAAAAGATCGAACAAGAAACTCACCGTGTTTTGAAAACCCCGATATTTATAGAATCTATTGGAATGATTCGTAAGTCTCTTTACAATTCGTCACTCCGGCAATCCGTAAGCCGGAGTCTAGGCCCGCGTGAGAGTCTGGATTCCGGCTTTCGCCGGAATGACGGGCAGGAGTTCGCTTCTTTATGATGAATTTTCAAAATATCATTTTGGCTTTGAAAGAATTCTGGTCTCAAAAGGGATGTCTTTTAATCGAGCCTTACGACGTTGAAAAAGGAGCGGCGACTTTTAATCCCGCGACTTTTTTCGGCGCGATCAGCTCTTCTCCGGTTCAAATCGCTTATCCCGAGCCGTGTCGCAGGCCCGCCGACGGCCGATATGGGGATAATCCTAATCGCTTGGGCAAATATTACCAGTTCCAGGTTTTGCTCAAGCCTGTTCCCCGCGATGTGACCGATCTCTACATGGGTTCCTTGAGAAGTTTGGGTTTGGATGTCAAGAAACACGATTTGCGCTGGATTGAGGATGATTGGGAATCTCCCACCTTGGGAGCCTCGGGTCTGGGATGGGAAGTGTGGCTGGACGGAATGGAAATCACGCAATTTACCTATTTTCAACAGATGGGGCAAGCGCCGCTTTTTCCCGTTTCCGTTGAAATCACCTACGGCCTCGAACGGATCGCGATGTATTTGCAGAAAAAAGATTCGGTTTTCGATCTTCATTTTAACGATGAACGGTCTTACGGGCAAATGTTTAAGGAAGCCGAGCGGCAGTTTTCCGTTTACAATTTTGAGGAGGCCGACGTTGAAATGCTGGGCCGTCATTTTGAAGATTATGAAAAAGAAGGGGCGCGTCTGGTTTTGAAGGGACTGCCCCTCCCAGCTTATGACTGCGTTCTCAAACTCTCGCATTGCTTTAATGTTTTGGAAGCGCGCGGATCGGTCTCGGTGACCGAACGGGCTCAGTATATCGCCCGCGTGCGCGGATTGGCCAAGAAAGTGATTAACTGTTACCTGGAACTGGAAAATGTCGAGAAAAAAGAATTCATCAACCAGCGCTAAGGCAGAGCCCAAGGATTATCTTCTGGAAATCGGCATGGAGCCTCTTCCTGCCCGGTTTTTGTCTTCGGCGCTTAAAAGCTTATCGTCAAAAATGGAAGAGGCTTTAAAGGCCGGACGTTTGTCGTTTAAGTCGGTAAAAACTTTTGGAACTCCAAGAAGACTTGCAATTTTAATAGAAAAAGTTTCGCCGAAGTCCGAAGCCTCAAGCGAGAAATTTTTTGGCCCCCCCGCTTCCCGCCTTAAAAATCCCGATGGGACCTATTCTTCGGCCGCCGATGGATTCGCCCGAAAATATGAGACGACTGCGGATAAACTCTTGATTGAAACGACCGTAAAAGGCGAACAGCTGGCCGTCATGGTCAATCGCCCGGGCCTCTCCGCGCGCGAAATCTTGGCGAAGGCGGCGGTTGAGGCCGTCTCTTCCTTGGAATTTCCAAAGTCGATGGAGTGGGAGGATTCTCGCTTTAAATTCGCACGCCCCATTCGCTCGTTTGTCTCTCTTTGGGGAGACGAGCCGGTTTCTTTTTCATTGGCCGGGATCAAAACTTCCAGAGCCTTGCGCGGACTTAACGGCGAAGGCGCAAAAATTGAAGACGCTTCCGAATACGAGAAAATTTTAAGAAATATGGCCGTTTTGGCTTCCCTTGAGGAACGCCGGCAAGCTTTAATTAAAAAGCTGGATTGGTCAGCGGCCGAAGGCGGCGGCGATTGGGATAAAGACGAAGATTTAATTTCCGAGATTACCGCCATGACCGAACATCCCGTTCCGGTCTTGGGGCGTTTTGACAAGAAGTTTCTTGAACTTCCTCAGCCCTTGATCAGTCTGGTTTTGAAAAAACAGCTTAAATTCTTTCCGCTCAAGAATTCCGGACAACTCATCAGCGCCTTTATCGGTGTCAGGGATGGAATTTCCGAGGGCCAGAATTTGGTGAAGGAAGGCTTCGAGAGAGTTTTGGTCGCGCGTTTAAACGACGCTGTTTTCTTTTTTGGACGCGACCGCAAGCGCCCTCTTGAATCCTATCTGGAAGAGCTTAAGCGCGTCACCTATCAAAAAGATCTGGGAACAATGGCGGAAAAAGCCGCCCGGGTTGAAAAATTGGCGGAGAACCTCATTGGGCTTTTGAGCGACTTCCCCATCATTAAAAACTCCTTGGCCGATATCGCGCGGCTTTGCTACGCGGATTTGACGACCGGCTTGGTCAAAGAATTTCCGGAATTGCAGGGAAGTTTGGGCGGCGTTTACGCTCGCCTTGACGGAAAAGACGAGAGAATCGCCTTGGGCCTTGAAGAATTTTATTTCCCCCTCGGTCCTAAAACTCCGATTCCGACCACGGTGGAAGGCGGGCTAGCGTCTTTGGCGGGCAAATTAGATTCCTTGGCCGGTTGTTTCGCCGCCGGACTCATACCCACGGGAAACGCCGATCCCTATGCGCTAAGACGGCAAGCCTTCGGCGTCATCCGTATCGCTCTTGAACGGCAATTGCCAATGGATTTAGAAGAAGCGGTTTCCTTTGCTCTGGCAACTCAGCCTATTGTTCTTGCGGAAGAACGCTTCTCTCAGATTCGAGATGAATTGTTGGATTTTCTCTGGGGGCGAGCCCAATCGCTTTTTGAGGAAAAAGGCTTCGCCATTGATGAGATTCGCGCGGTTAAGGCGGGTGGTCTTAAAAATTTAAGCCGGACCTACCTTCGCTTAAGCGCCCTTAAGTCGGTGCGGAAAGACGCTGATTTTGAGCCTTTGGCGATTTCCTTTAAACGCGCCTCCAATATTTTAAAACAGGCTCACTACGAAAACGGGAATACGATCTTTCATGAGGAGCGCCTGGTTGATCCGTCCGAACTCGGGCTTTTTGAATTCTTAAAGACGACGGAAACAAGCCTCAACGAAAAAAGAGAGGCGGACGATTTTGATGGAATGTTGAAATCCTTGACCAAGGTTAAGCCGCATTTGGATTTATTTTTTGAAAAAGTGATGGTGATGGCTGAAGATATGGAGCTTCGGCAGGCAAGGCTAAGCCTCCTTGGAAAAATGGTTCGTCTCTTTAAAGAAGTCGCCGATCTTTCAGAAATTCAGGGCGCGTCGTCTAAATAACTTCCCCTGGCAATCGGCATTCGGCGTCCCACGCCAAAGGCCTTCGGCGAAATTTTGATTGAAGGCGGGGCCTGGCGGCGCTTATATTCGGCCAGCTCAATGCGCCTAAGCACGTCTTTAACCACGCTTCTTGAAAAGCCTTGCTTGCTAATTGCATCCACTCCCAATTTCTTTTCGATATGGGCTTTGAGGATAGGGTCCAAGGCGGGGTAAGGCGGCAGATCGTCTTCGTCTTTCTGATTGGGTTTGAGTTCCGCAGACGGAGCCTTTTCAATGGAACTTTTAGGAATAATATCGGCGTTTTTGTTGATTTCATGCGCGAGTTCATAAACCGTTTCCTTGGGAACGTCCGCCAAGGGCGCCAAGCCTCCGCTCATGTCTCCGTAAAGCGTGCAATAGCCGACCGAGAGTTCCGATTTGTTTCCAGTCGTCAACACCATTCCCCCCTCCCGGTTGGCCAAGGCCATCAGGATATTTCCGCGAATGCGGGCCTGAATGTTTTGTTCCGAGGCGTCCGCGGGATTTCCACTGAGAAAACTTTTGAGTGATTCCTGGTAGGCGCTGTGAAGAGGTGAAATGGGAATCTTAAGAAAACGGATCCCAAGGTTTTTGGCGAGAGCCTGGGCATCTATAATTGAGCCTTTAGAGGAGTAGGAAGAGGGCATCGAAACCCCCGTGACGCGTTCTTTGCCGAGGGATTCAACAGCCAAGGCGCAGACGACCGCGGAATCTATTCCACCGCTTAAGCCCACGAAGACTTTTGAAATTTTGCATTTGGAAAGGTAATCCCGTATTCCTGTAATGAGCGCGCTTTTGATTTCCGCAATTTCGCTGATTTCTTCGGCGAGGATGGCGGATGGGAGATTGTCTAAATCTACGAGGATTAAATCTTCGATGAAAGCCCTCGCTTCCTTGACCAGGCGTCCTTGACGATCAAAGACGCAGCTTCGCCCGTCAAAAACAATCTCATCGTTTCCGCCCGTCATGTTGCAGTAGAAAAACGGCAGTTTATTTTTTTTTGCGTGCGCGGACATGATTTTTCGTCGGTGGATATTTTTTCCGCGAATGAAAGGAGAAGCCGATATATTGATGAGAAGGTCTGCGAAGCTCTGCGCTTGAAGGGCAACGGGGTCGGTCTGGTAGAGCTTGCGGCTTCCGTTTTTCTCGTCAAACCACGCGTCTTCGCAGATGCTTAGACCTATATTTTTCCCTTTGAATTTAAAAGGCGGGTTGGATTTTGCCGGTTCGAAATACCTCGCTTCATCAAAAACGTCATAGGTTGGAAGAAGCGTCTTGTGCTTGAGGGCTTTGATTTTTCCTTGATGAAGAAAGGCCGCCGAGTTGTGAATGGGTTTTCCAAAACGCGCTTTGTTTTCGGATGAGAATCCGATGATGATGCCTATCTCCCTATTTTTTTCGGCCAGTTTCTTGACCGCCAAAGCGTTTTCACGGACAAAAGACGGGTCTTCCCATAAATCGAGGGCGGGATATCCGGATAAGGCTTGCTCAGGAAAGACAACTAAATGGGCTCCCAGGCTGCGCGCTCGCGTCGTAAAATCTTCAATTTTTCTAAGATTGCCGTTAAAGTCGGCGATGGTCGGGTTAATTTGCGCGAGAGCGATTTTCACTGCGGGTTTTTGGGCGTGTTTTGAGCGCAGAGTTTCTCAAAAATTTCTCCCGCCCCCATGAAAGTTTCGTCAATCTTTGCGCGGATTTTATGGCAGTTGTCCCGGCCCAAGGGGCCTGCGAGGCTTGCAATCCCTTCCATGGCCCAAGTCATGAGAGTGGCAAAATCCAGTTCCAAACGATCGGATAAATGCGGAATTTCTTGAAGCAGACGGACGCAGGCTTGAGGCATGTCCTTATTTAAGGCAAAGAGAGCTTGGGTGATGCCGCGAAAAATTTCATGGAGCGTGATATGGGGATCTTGCTTGCCCTTCGTATGGGTAATGCCCAAGAAAATAAGTTCTTGTATTATTTCCGACGCTATTTCAGCCGCTTGATAAGAGGGAGTCTCCTTGGTGATGCGGACTAAGGCCATGTCATGGGCGAGCTTTTCAAATTCAAAGTTGCCCGACGCTTCAGCCATGCCCCAATTATACTAAACTCATTTTAAATGGAGCGAGAAGAGAGCCGCGCTTTCCTTTACTTTCCGTTCATTATCTTACTTTCCATTTTTTCTTTTGCGTGTTCGACGCTTCCTTCCTCCAGACAAGCCGTTTCCCTTCAGAATGGCGCTTTATCAGCCTGTGTTTCCTTTTTGCATACCGATTGGTTTGATTTTTTCGCTCATCCGGCAAACAAGATTATTTGGGCCCAAGCCGATAGGTCGGGGCATCTTGATTTGGACCATCCGATCTTTGGGGTTCAAGGAGACAATGGCTGTCTTTTTGCGGTGAACATTCCCCCCGGGGTTTATCGCCCCATCATGGCTTCTTACCGGCTTTTCGGATTGCGGCTTTATTATCCCTTTAAGCCTGAACTGGAGAAAGAAATGGAGGTCAAGGTTAAAGAAGATCAGTTCGCTTTCGCCGGCGACCTAACGATTTACACCGCGACCGAAGATCCGGCGCTCATTGCCCGGCATATCGGACTTAGGTTTAGAAGGCTTTGGTGGCCCTTCCATCTTTATTCCGTTACTCCCCCGGCGGACTATACCCATCTGGACCGAACGTCTTTGTCCGAAGCGGACTCCTTGCGCGTCGCGCGTCGTGTTTACGCAAACACTCTTTGGTCGGATGCGATCGAGAACCGTTTGACTGAAATTGGGAGTCCCCAATCTCCCGCCATGAAAGGGCCATTCTGGAATAGACGCAAGATCCAATCGGTTTCAATCAGTTCTTTTTCCTATATTCCTACAAAATTGCGCTGGCCGAGAAAGTTAATTCTAGGCGGAGCGGAGTGGACTCAACCCAAAGACCGCGCCCGCATCGCGGTTCAATTCTTGGAACCCGGCATGAAAGGCTACCAACCCAAGGAAATCTTTCTTGAAAAAATGCGCGAGGCCGGAACCTTAGACGACTCGCACGCTCTTTTTAGCGTTCATGTGTCTACTTATTTCGGCGAAGGCGCTCGCTACAGAAGTTTCGTCTATCCGCAAAATGATCTGCCGGGCGCGACCGCCAACGTTTTTGTGACCGAAACCTGGCTCATTCCCAAAGTTCCGGGCTATTATTTGATTCACTACCGCGCGCTAAAGAGTTCTTTCAAGAAATTCTACCTGGATTTTAAAAATTTCGTTGAATACCTTTCTTTAAACTGAAGTTCCCCGACGATTCCAAACATATCTGCTGATAATTTCAATAGATTTTGAAAAAACGGACTGCGCCGTTCTGCCTACACCTGGATGTCCTCCAGAAGGGCGAAGGCTTTCTGTTGC
>JAJZCM010000065.1 GCA_021846045.1 bacterium
ATTTGGGGTTCCGCCCCGTGAGGTCAATCCACTAATTCTTGATCCCTTGTGAATTCTGGGAACACTCATTAGATGTCCGCTCGTCAAGGGGCAATAAAACCACCGACTCTATACATCCGCGCATAATTAAAGGGACATAATAGTTAGAGACTTGCTACGATCTTCTTAGGCACGCAGTCGTGTGCCCCGTGAGGATCGATGCTTGCACGTCTGCTCAAGTTGCCCCCCCAAGACTTATCAGCGACTTGCGCGTTTGCGCCGAGAGGCAGAGAAAGATGGCGCTTATCGCGTTGCCAAACGACTGCATGCCGTATTACTGAACGCTGACGGTCACAGTAGCGGACGCATCGCGCATATTCTCAGGCTTCCGAGTGGTTGGCCAACTATGAGAGCCATGGCGAGGAAGCGCTTCTCGAGGGTCAGCGTTCGGGAAGGCCGGCGCGTTTTCTTTACAAACGAAATACGGTGTTCAATGCCGACACCTACGGTGGATTTTTGGAAGACATCGCGCGACAATTCCGAAAACAGGGCGCGCTTCTTGTGCAGGACAATGCGTCCTACCACGAAGACAAGGACATCTGGTCATGGTTCAAGGCGAATCTGCATTGGCTGGAAGTTTACCAGTTGCCGCCGTACTCGCCGGAATTCAACGCAACGGAGCGCATGTGGCAACACACCCTCAGGACCAGAACGCACAATCGTTATTTCATCACCGAGGACGAACTATTCGGCACGCTCACTCGCGTATTTGGAACCATGCAGGAACAACCGGAAACTATTCGCGGCTACCTGCGTCCTTTTTGCTGACCACTATGTCCATTTAATTATGCGCGGCTGTATATCAAGGAAATCTCCGCGATCAATCATTGAAATTTGTAATACATACTACCAGCGCAACATGAGCCTAAAATGGGCGTATTGAGTCTCACTAAAGAACCTTACGCCGATGATTTTTTTACTTCCGTCTCATAACAGGCCAAAACCTGGTCCTCAAGCATTTTTCTGAACTCCATCGTGATGGGGTGAGCGATATCCTTGTAAGTTCCGTCGTCAAGTCTCCGGGAAGGCATGCAAAGAATCAGCCCCTTGTTGCCGGAAATGATTTTCATATTGCGAACGACAAAACAAGCGTCGAAGGTGACCGTCGCGAAAGCCTTAAGCTTGTCTTCGTGGCAAAGATGAACGCGAATTTCAGTAATATTCACCAATCCTCCGTCACTGACAGCTGGTTAAAAACGACTTCCACGGATAAATTTTAAGTTTGTTTAAAATTTTCTCGCCTTCCACATAAGACTCGCAAAAGCCGAAAACCGAAGAACCCGAGCCCGACATCCGGACGCCTTTCAGGCCCAATTTGCTTAAAATATCCCGCGCGCCGCGCACAATCGGCTCCGCTGACACCTTTGAATCTTCCAGGCGATTGAAGAGTAATTCTCCCCATTCTTCGACGGAACGCCCCTGGATAAGCGCTTCCGTCAGTCTATCAAGCTGGGACAATTTTGTCAACACGTCTTTAGGCTTGGGCAAGGACAGCGCTTTATAAGATTCAGCCGTCGAAATCGAAACTCCGGGAAAGACCAAAATCAGATAGGGAAGCGCATGCGGTATTTTGATAGAAGTCAACCGGTCCCCGATTCCTTCTCCAAGGGCAAAGGCGTGAGATTGGATAAAAAAAGGAACATCCGCCCCAAGCCCGCGAGCCAACTCGAGAATTTTTTTTCGATACGCCGCCCCTCCCGAATCCAAGCCCAAAAGTTTTCCCAATCCTAAGAGCGTCCCCGCCGCATCCGAGGATCCCCCGCCCAAACCCGCCCCGATGGGAATTCTCTTCTTTAGAGAAAGGCGCACGCCCACCTTGACATCAAAGGCCTTAAAAAAAAGATTCGCCGCCCGCAGGACCAGATTGTCCGAACCCGCAGACAAGGGAGACGTGGACTGCGAATCTTCAACGACAAGTTCCGGACCTTGGAGGCCCGAAGCAAGGCTCAAATCCAAGACGTCGTAAACATTAATCTTGGCAAACAGAGTTTTCAACCGGTGATAGCCGTCGGGACGCTTGCCCGTTATTTCCAAAAATAAATTAATTTTAGCGGGACATTGAATGCTCGTTTTCTTGATCATTGATTAATCAGGGGTTAAAATCATCCGGGAACGGCCGATCGAAATGAACCTTGTGGTGAAACAAGTTAAGATCGAAAACAAAGCCTTTCCCGCGAACCTCGATTACACCGGGAAACAAATGGCCGTCCAAATCCTCGAACTGGGAAAGTTTCATCGTCAGATTCGGGTAGAAAGACGATGTAAATTTAGAGGCCGCAAAACCCTCTTTGTTAAGCGTCAAGACCCAATTCTTGGTCCGCACGCTGGCATGGCCGAATCTACTGACATATTTGACCTCGCCATCGGAAAAAAGACTTCCGGAAAAATAATCGGCGATCATGCCTAAAGCCTGGCGGGAGGCTTGCCTCGCGCGGGAGGAGGAAATTCCCTTGATCTTAATCCGCCCCATCGAGAAAGAACCGCTGGAAACTTCCATCTCGAAAAGAGAAGAAAACATCGGCCCCATCACTTCGATGGACAAATCCGATGGAGAATGAAATGAACAGGAAGCCGGAAATGAAACCTTGCGGCCAAAGACGTTAAGGCCGAACCGGCAGGCGGAAGAAAACTTCATCACGTCGTCTTGAAGTAAGGAAAGGTAGCTTAAGAAATAATCCCCAATTTCCTGATTGGAAAGATTCTTATTCATCTGGTCCAATCTCTTTTTCGCCGTATTCCCATGGGAGGTAAAAACCGCCGACATTTTAAGGGCCATCCACGCCTGTTTGGGCCTTTTAAGAGCCGCTTCAATATCGGATAAATGCTCCCAGATATCCTTATCTTCGGGAAATTTCTCCAAGGCAGCGAAATCTTGATTGCGCGCCCGGTGAAAAAAGCCCTCTCGGTAATAAACCCAGCCCAACGAATCCTGATACGCTCCGCTTGCGGGGTTGAGGCGGATCGCCTTTTTAATCAAGGCCTCGGCTTCGCTAAGTTTGACGGCTCTTTGCGCCAATTCATAGCCGAGATAATTGAGAGCATCCGCGTCATTGGGCGATTCTTTCAAGAGGGATCGGAAAGCCTTTTCCGATCCGGAAACATCGTTCATTTTGTCCAGAATGGAACCCAATTCGTAGAGCAGATCCTTGTCGGTTGGGTTGACCTTAAGCCCGGCCTTGAGAACCTCAACGGCCGACTTATACTCCTTAAGGTCTTCAAGCCCTAACGCCAGAGAGAAAAAAAGCGTGCCGTCCTTAGGCCAGGTTTTCCGAGCTTTTTTCAGAACCGCCACCGCGCCTTTGGTGTCGTTGATGCGCGTATAATCGTAACTCAATTCCAAATTGAGATAAAGGTCGCGCGGCAAGGCAGAACTTGATTCCAGATAACGGATCGCAGACAGAAAATCTTTCTTTTTCTCGGCATGAACGGACATCCAGTAATTGCCTTCTGGATCGTGAATATCGACGGCCAAAGCCCGGTTGAAGAAATCACGAGCCGCCGGCCAATTGTCCTCGAGGGAATAAATCTCCGCGATATGATCGAAAAGTTTTGTGTTTCTCGGCTCAAAGGGAATGATCGTTTTATATTCATTGATCGCTGCGGCAGTCGAATACTCTTGTTCATAGGCCTGAGCCAAGGCGTAGCGGGAAGGCACGGAATCAGAATCCGGATCGGCCCTGATCGACTGCTTCAAATACTCGATGGCTTGGGAAAGATGGTTTTGCTTAAACTCAATATCCGCAATTTGAAAATAGGTGTCCGATGCTTCATCCGGGTCGAGGACGGCAAAGCGCTTTAAAATTTTTTCGGCGTCGCCCAGTGAATGAAGAGCGGCCAAGGCGGCCAAGGCATACACAGCATCGGAAGACATCGGATCAATGGAGAGAGATTGCTGAAAAGCCGCCTCGGCTTGAGGCAAATCATTTTGAGCCCACAACACGCGTCCCAAAAGCCGGTAACTTTCCGCGCTGTTTGAACTAATCGAAATCGCTTTTTCCGCCCAGGCTCGCGCCTGCGCTAAATTTCCCTCTTCCAAAGCCGCGGAAGTTCCCGCATCGGCCAAAAAGGCGGAGGCCGGGTCTTGCTTAAGCGCCAAGCCGTACTCTTTGAGCGCCAATTGGGGATTATGCCGGTATTGTTCCAAAAGCGCCGCGACGTAGCGGCTTTCGCTGGAACGGTTGGAGGTTGCGGCCAGAGGCAAAGAAGCGACCGGTAAAATTAAAAGAAAAAGTAAGCTGAGTTTAGGTAACCGCTCAGGTTCGTCATTCCGGCGAAAGCCGGAATCCAGAAGATCGCTGTTCTGGACCCCGACTTTCGTCGGGGTGACGTGAGTTGTTACGAATTTAGAAAACCGGTTCCTCACAAAAGTTTATCCATAAGAAAAGCGCTTGAACCGTCATTATAGAATTTAGCTCTTTTCCCCACAATTTGAAAGCCCCACTTTTGATAAAGGCTCAGAGCTGGAAGATTCCGCTCCGAAACTTCCAAGGTCACGCGCGCGCATCCTTTGAGACGCGCCTTTAGAAAAGCCTCCGTTAAAAGGCGCTCCGCGCCCCCTCGCCTTAAATGGCGCGGGCTGACGGATAGACTTAAGACTTGAAGTTCTCCTTCAAAAACGCGTCCAATGAAATAGGCGATAGCGGAACCGGAAAACTCCGCGATTAAAAAAATGGAATCCGTCCTCTTGAGTTCCTCTTCAAGCTGGGCTTTCGACCAATGCGGAGCAAAAAGCCAATAAGATTCTAAGGAGAAAACTTCTTCCAAATCTTTGGGCCGGGCTGGACGGACAACCCAATCATTTTCTCTTCTCATAGCCAGCGGCTTTTAAATAGAGCGGTTCGAATTTTGGAATTTTGTTTTTTTTCAAATAAAAAAGGGCCGCTTTGAGAAAATCGGCGGTTTGGGGCTCCCGCTCGATAATCTGGAACGAATTGGCTTTAATCTCCGCCGCTTTCCGTTCCCAATCTTCTTCCGAACTCCAGGCGGGTTGAGAAACGGCTTTCGGCGCCGCATCTGAATGCTTGCGCCGAAAACTCTGATAATATTTTTCTCCGCGGTAGCCGGGTAGCACGGGGCAGAAATGGGTTCCTTCCGTTCCAAAGGCGAGCGCCTCAAGGCTGGAAACAGCCAGAGCGCAAGTCTGCGCCTGAGAACTCAAGACGGCGGCGAAAGTCATGCCGATGCGGATGCCGGTAAATCTTCCCGGGCCGCTGGAAACGACAATTACATGGAGATCCGTCAAATTAAGCCCTGCCCCAAAGAGAAGCCGGTCCACGGCTTTAAATAAAAGCGCTTCTCCCGAGGCATCCGCGCCTTTAAGCCGAAGCGTTTTAAGTTTATCTTGATGGAATAAGCCCGCACTCAAGGCGTCCCCCACCGTGTCTAAAATTAAAATTGATTTTTTCACGACTTCTATTATAGGAAATGCCGGCGTTCTGAATTTCTCCACCAGGGCCAAAAGACCCATTTTTAAAATAGGACTTTTTTCCCCTTGCGCGAAAACGCTTCGCCTGTTATCATAACCTCGAGATGAAAATACGCGGCATGTGCCGTCCGATCCTCGCGGTTTTTTTCGCGGCTACGCTCATTTCTGCAGCGTGGGCGCAACCTCCGGATCGTTGTCCGAATGGGTTCGTCTGGAATCAGACGACAGGCAAGTGCAAACGATCTCCTTCCAACTCTAGTTGGGAAACCATCGTCAGACGATTTCATAAAAATCCAAATACCTCCACGGAAAATCAAAATGAAGACTTCGTTCACAAAGTCGTTTCATGGGCGAAATCCCACCCGACGATAATCAATGGAGCGGTCTGCGTAGCGGCGGGCGCCGTGACGTTTATCGCGACGAAAAATCCTATCTCCGCCGCGAGTATGTGCACGGCGGCGGTGGCTGTAACGGAAGCGGAGCTTCATCCTAAAAAATTCATGCACCTCGCCCAAGAACACCCTATTATCACATCGGCGGTGACTGGTCTGGCAACTGGCACGGCGGTGTTTTTAGTAACAAAAAATCCAGTATCCGCCGTTGGAGTGGGTCTTGGAGTCGCCGGGCTGACATACGCATATCTAAACCATGAAAACTTATGCCCGCCGCCAAATCCGGTTAAGAAACCAAAGCCTAAGAAAAGACATCCTAGGAGAAAAGTTGCCAAAAAGCCAGCTACGAAAGCGTCCGCTCCGGGAAGCCCCCCCCCCTCGACAAAGCCAACCACGAAAGCGCCCGCTTGCGCCGACTTAGAGGCATGGCTGGCAACCGCTCAAAATCAGGTGCAACTTTGCCTAGGCGCCTTGCAAAAGAGCCCTGCCATGCAGGCATTGATTAAAAACTGCGAAAAATATCAAAAGAAAGGCGAAGCTGAATGCGCGGCGAACATTCCTACTCCTTCCGCTCCGACCTTGGTTTCAAAGGAAAAATCAGAAGGGAATCCCGATCTCACGCCTAAAATTTTATGCAGTCACGAACTGGGAAAATGGCAAGTACGCGTGTTTAATTTACGAAAGCAGATTGCGGAAACCCCCAGTTGCCAGCCCCCTCCTTCCACGGGGAACACTTGCCCTAACGGACAGATGGGGAGCTCTGGAGTATGCGCTCCTAATGGAAAGGTTCAGGCTCCCCCTCCCCCTCCCCCTTCGAATTGCAATCAGTCGGCCTCGGCCCCAACAGCCGGCCCTGACGGCCAGAAAGGAAAAAATTCCACAGCGAAGAAAGCGGATTCCGGAAATAAGACGGCTTCCGTTGATTGCGGCGGTCAGAATCAGGACAAAAAATCTTCCTGGCCCAAACTACCATGGAAAGGGATGGGCCTTATCGGGGCCTACGGCGGGCTCTTGGGCGCGCTTCTTCTCGGGCCCATAGGAATGTTTATCTTTGGCCTCATCGGCGTCGGCGTCGGATATCTAATCTCGCAATAAAGCCTCGCAACTGAAACTTAGCGGCCAGTTTTTTTATCTTTAAGGGGCTAAGGGCTTGGAAAGAAATGGCGAAGTGTATACTTTATTTCTTTCCAAGCCCTAGGTATTCCGGCAGGCGCTCGATTTCCGCTTCCAGATTTTTGATCGCCTCCCCCATAAATCCCAGATGCTTGCGAACCTTAGGGTCCAAGGCTTCGTTGTCTATTTTAGCGCGGATGAAATAAAGAGAATTATTTAACACCGCGAGGGGATTTCTAAGCTCGTGGGCGATGGTTGAGGCAACGCGCGCGAGCGCATCTTTCTTTTCTTCCATGATCTAAACTCTATCTTACGGATTTTTCGACTTTTTTTGGAAACGAATCGAGAAGGCAGCTTCGCCCTTCGCAAACTTCCCTTAAAAAACTGACATAGTTCCAGGTCAAATCCCGGGCTGAAATCATCGCGCCCGTTTCCCGGTCGATCTGTTCCGCCATTGAGCCGTCGGAATTGGCGTAGCGGCGCACGGTCTCCAAATACCCATTGCCTTCCTTGCGCAGCGCGCTTAAGATTGGGTCAAACAAAGGGCTCGCGCTTTCAATTTGAATTCCCGGGCGAAGATTTTCTTTTCCGGCGAAATCCAAGCCTTGGAAAAAAGCGAGATTGCGCTCCGTAATCGGCACAAATCCTTGAGAAGCGTAGTCCTGGGCCGCGCGAAGATAAAACTGACCGAAAGTGTTTGTTGAAATCACCCAAGGATTTCCCCCAAAATAACGGTCCTCGGGATAGCGCCCAATAGCGATTCCCGGAGCATCCGCTTTCTGGTTGAGGGGATAAAGATTTTTAAAAACTTCCGCCATTTTGACGACGGTTGAAATCACGCGGTCATCGGTCGCTGAGAAAAACCCGTCTTCAAAAGCCCCTTGCAAAATGGCCAAAATAACGCCCGCGTCCATGCCGCTTTTTTTGTAATTTAAGCCCGCATCCTGGTCTAGGGTCTCAACGATAATTCCTTTTTCCTCATCCCAGTGGCGCTCAATTTCCGGCTTTAAAAGCGCCGCCTCTTCTTCATAAAAGTCAGCCGCCTTGGGGTCGTTCATCATGCGGGCCAATTCCGCTCCGGATAACAGGGCCTTTCTCTGAAGCATCCGCGTATAAAAATGATGGCCCCTGACTTCTTCCCAAAGATCATAACTGGTCTGCGTCCAAAAATGAGACACGTATTCCAAATCCTCCTTAATGACCGATGCGGTAGGAAGTTTGCCGTCATAAAGCTCGCGCGCCAAGCTCCAGTTCCCCTCCGAAATAAGGGCTTTGGCAAAGCGAATCAAGGCTATGGCTCGAAT
>JAJZCM010000066.1 GCA_021846045.1 bacterium
ATTAAATCAGTTCGAGAATTTAAAAAAACAGACATCACCGTCTTTGACAATATAGTCTTTCCCCTCGGAGCGAATCAAACCTTTTTCGCGAAGAACCGCTTCTTTGACATGAGCGGAAATATCTTTAGCGGAAATATCTTTAAAGGAATAAACCTCGGCCCGGATAAAACCCTTCTCAAAATCAGAGTGAATAACGCCCGCCGCTTGCGGAGCCTTGGCTCCAACGGGAATCGTCCATGCCCGAACTTCGTCTTCTCCGGCCGTAAAATAGCTGCACAATCCCAAAATTTCATAAGCCGCGATAATCACCCGTTCCAGCCCCGTCGTTTTAATTCCCATCTCACTAAGGAAAGTCGCCCTTTCCTCGGGGTTGAGCTGTGAAATTTCAGATTCGATTTTGGAGCACAAGCTCAAAGCCCGGGCGCCGCGAATTTTGGCGAGATCCGCCAATTTCGCGACCAAAACGGGATCGGGAACCTCATCGGTATTTCCGACAAACAGAACGGGTTTTGAAGTTAATAATGAAAAGCCGGCCAATACCTTGGGGCTTATTTCGCAACTCCGCGCGGGGCGACCGGAATCCAAAACGGCCTTAACCGCCTCCAAAGATTCCAGCGCTTCGCGGCTTTCCTTGTCGCCGGATTTAGCTTTGCCGAAAAGTTTTTCCTTTTGCTTCTCAAGGCTGGCCAAATCGGCCAAAATGAGCTCGGTTTCGATGACTGCAATATCCCGTTCCGGGTCGACTCCGCCCATCACATGGGTTACATTCGAATCCTTAAAGAGGCGCACCACCATCAAAATCGCGTCCACTTCCCGGATATGGGACAGAAATTTGTTTCCCAATCCTTCGCCGGAAGCCGCGCCCTTAACCAATCCCGCGATGTCGACAAAGCGCACCGAAGCCGGAGTTGTCTTTTTGGGCTTAAAAATTTCGGCCAACCGATGAAGCCTTTGATCGGGAACCGCAACGATGCCGACATTGGGTTCAATAGTCGTAAAGGGATAATTGGAAGCCTGGGCGTTGGCATCGGCAAGCGCGTTAAAGAGAGTGGACTTCCCGACATTGGGCAAACCGACGATTCCAATTTCCATATTATTTTTATTATTTTACCAAACAAAAACCACCGACTCTATCTTCTCCGACGAAAGCTGGGCGAAAGCGAAAAAGAGGTAGGCCCTTTGGCCCAAAGGCGTCTGGGCCTTTTGGCCCTTGTTGATTTTGAGAAATTATTTTACACTGATAATATGAAAAAATTAATCGTACTAATTATCGTGGCGGCCTTTTGTGCGCCCGGCCCTGTCTTTGCCGTCAGTTTAGAAACTCCTTTCCATGCTGAGAATTCCCCGCAAGCTCTCAACCTTGCCCCAGCTCCTCTTGATATAGATATAGCGCCCGCAGATGGGGTTTCAAACAAAGAACTTGAACAAGTCAACATTGAAGATAAAGAAACGCTTCCAGCTCCGTTAATTCAGCAAGCCGCGCCGAAACTCAGTTTCGCCTCCATCGTTGCGGAGCCGAAAGTAAAACCCAATCCGATCCAAAAAATAAAACGGCGAGTCTCCGGAGTCATTAAATACACAAAAAAAGCGCTTTCCGTTAACCGGCAAAACATCACGGGAAGCCTCGCGCAATTTTTTGACCGTTCTCAGCGCTTCTCGAATCCAGTCAAAGAATCGGTGGGCGTTGCAACGCCGCCACGGCGGCCTCTATCTTTAAAACCCTGGGACACAGCCGCTGTCATGGCGGGCGCGGCCGCATCAATGGCGGGTGTTCAAATCGCCGTCGCGGCCCCCATCCAGGCTCTGCAAAATGCGCCGGTTCACCACTCCTCTGGCGCAAGCATGCTCACCTATCTTACCCTCACCGTTGCCGCTATTGTCTTCACTGATTGGGTAATCAAACATTGGAAGAAAACCGCCGCTACAACTTCCCTCATGACGGCGGCCTATTATGGCGATATCGATGCCGTCAAGCGCTCGATTGCGGCAGGTGCCGATGTCAATGCAGAAGGCTCTTCTGGTATGACCGCCCTCATACTTGCGGCCATGTATGGCCGCGCCGATATTATCAAGCTCTTAATTGCGGCAGGGGCCGATGTCAATGCAAGAGCAGTCTCTTCTTATGGTGATACCGCCCTCATGATTGCGGCCAGGTATGGCTACGCCGATGTTGTCAAGCTCTTGATTGCGGCAGGGGCCTCAGGGAAAGAATAAAGGAGGGACTCTCAACCTCCATGACGCCCGTAGCGCATGCGGAGGGAAATTATCCTGAAAAGGTCCGGGGCAAATTCGCGCGTCTAAAATGCGCCGCATAGGCGGCCGAAATATCTGTGCCAACGCCAAAAATAGCTGAGTAGCCAACACCGAAGTCCCGCTGCCGTTCCATCAGGGATTTTCCTCAATTTTGTCGCGAAGATTATTGGCTACGGCGGCGGCTTTCAGAAATCACGACGAGACACCGATGAGAGATTTCAGGCTCGTTTTAGGATTGGAAAATTCTTTCTCCGAAGAAAGCCCGGAAAAGCCCTAGGCCCTTTGGCCCAAAGGCGTCTGGGCCTTTTGGCCCTGTTTGATTTTTAAAAATTATCTTACACTGATAAAGATGAAAAAAATAATCGCCCTAATTATCGCGGTAGCCCTCTTGGCGCCCGGGCCTGCCTTCGCGGCTAGTTTAGAGACTTCTTTTCATGCTGAGAATTCCCCGCAAGCTCTCAACCTTGCCCCAGCTCCTCTTGATATAGATATAGCGCCCGCAGATGGTGTTTCAAACAAAGAACTTGAACAAGTCAACATTGAAAATAAAGAGACGCTTCAAACCTCATTAATTCAAGAAACTGCAATTCAAGGAGCCCCGCCGAAACTCAATTTTTCCGCCATCGCTGCGGAGCCCAAGGTAAAACAGGTAAAACCCAATCCGATCCAAAAAATAAAGCGGCAAGTCTCCGGAGTCATTCAATACGCGAAAAAAACGATTTCCGTTCACCGGCAAAATATCGCGGGAAGCCTCGCGCAATTTTTTGACCGTTCTCAGCGCTTCTCGAATCCAGTCAAAGAATCGGTGGGCGCCGCAACGTCTTCCAAAACGCCGCTATCTTTAAAACCCTGGAACAAAGCCGCTGTAACGGCAGGCGTGGCCGCGGCGAAGGCCTCGTCGAGAACCATTCCGATCGTACCGGGCGCGATAGACGCGCCCAGTACCGCGCGGAAAGGTCGTAATTCCTCCCGCGCGGTAGCCGCCGTGGTCGCAGCTACGGCTATCGGCGTTGCGATTGCCGTTCTTTCGGCAGGAACTGTTTTTCCTTTGCTTCACATCGGCTTGAGATTACCTACAGTTTTGGGTTGGGCTGGAGCGGTAGGGCTGATCGCATATTCAGCGGCGGCGCACGAATGGGCGCACGGCAGAATGGCGTTGGCTTTGGGCGATTCGACCGCTAAAGATGCAGGCCGCCTCAGCTTCAATCCCTTGGCTCATATCGGCGGAAAAAATCGGCTATGGAAGCCAGTCCCCGTAAGCGCTTCTTTTATTAAGGGTCATCCTGAAGCCAAAGCCATGATTTCCCTTGCAGGTCCTTTGATGAATTCCATCCTGGGCGCTGGTTTGGGTGCCGCGGCTCTTGCAGCTACCCACCTGGGATTTGGGGGATTAACGCCTGTTTTGAACACGGCAGCTATTGCCAATTTTATTTTGAGCGCCTTTAACCTGTTGCCCGCAGCCTCGTTGGATGGAAGTCATATTTTTACAACGCTTCGCCATCGTTTTTCCTTGCCTGTACCGGTCGCCGCGGCAATGACCCCTTTGCTTGCCGCCGGCTGGCGCGTGGTCAACGGCCGCTGCGTGAGCGAAGATCAGTGGCAGGCCATCCAACACGCGATAGCGGAAGAAAAGCGGCAGGAAGCCTACGAAAAACTGAGGAAAGCCTTCTGGCTCCATGCGCTCGAGATGGAAAAGCTATTGATGATTCAAAAGTCGCGCGTCCTTGTGGATACGGAGCTTGTGACCTACGCCGCGGTGGAAGCGGCTGTTTCGACCCTGGACCAGCTTTGGCGGAGATGGTCGCATGAAGCTCCCGGAAAACCGATTGAGGCTGAGAAGGATTGGAAGGAAACTTTTGAAACCAACATGAAGAAGTCCCTGATGGCTAGTGAGGGGCTCATGGGGGATCCGGCCGAGCGCGAAGCGATCATCGCTCAGGAGCTGGGCAATTTCACCGCCATCGCCGATAAGTGGCAACAGGAATTCTCCGCCGTTGAGACCCTTAAGACGAACGCCGAAAAAGAGCGTGAAAGTCGCGCGGCGGCGTCTCAGAAGGAAGGAATCCATCTCGAAGAGAAAGCTGAAAAGACGCAACCAGCGCATCAAGAGGATAAAGCCCAGGCGCCGGGCGAGGAATCAAAGGCATCACAAGCCATTAAGACCGGAACGGTTTTGTCCGCTCTTTTCGCCGTCGGCACGATGGCATTGCATGTTCTGCCGCTTGTCTCCGCCATGGCTTTGACGGTGGGTGAAGAGGAAGCGGTCGAGCCCGAACCCGTCAACCCGATGGCCCATGCGACTTTTGATGAGTTCTTACGAGAGCAGCAAATCAATGGCCAGGATTTTAGCTTAGCTCAGAACTTGTTAACGGATTTAAGCGATGAGGAAGTAATTCGCCCGCGGCCCTTTGCAGGAAGGCCGCGGGAGATTTCCGATACTCTTGCCGTTCTCTCCCAAACCGACGGACAGAAGAGGGACGTTCTGCTCGTCGGCCCCAGCGGCATCGGCAAGGAGGCCATGATCCGGAATCTCGCCTCCGAGGTCAAGAAGGGGAATTATGTTCTCAATGCGAAGTTCTTGGACTTGGATTTGGCCAAACTCTCTTCGCCGGTCGCTCAGATGCCTCCCGGTCCGGGACAGAAGGCCCCCTTCGACGCCTTCTTTGACGACATTCTCCCGACGCTGGGCGACAAGGCCGTGGTCGTCGTGCGCCATGCCGACGCTCTCCTGGCCCGCGGCTCGGGCAATCCCTTCCTGGATCGGCTTGAAACGCTCAAAGAACACAGAACCGGCCCGCGCTTTGTTTTCATGGTGGAGGCGGACGCATCCGTCCCCAAAAATCATTGGCTGCGCAAGTACGCCGAAGAGGTCGTCCTCGCTCAGCCGGATATGGACGAGGCCGCGAAGATGCTTTTGGCGAACAAACCCTCCTGGGAAAAGAAGCAGTCCTACGGCCTCGCCATTTTGGACACGGCCATCGAAGAGGTGGTTCATATTTCAAATGAGTTCGTGCGTCGCTTGCATCCTTTGCAATTAATCAGCGACATGGAACGGGTCCTGCGTTCCCGCAAAGGCAACGCGCAGAAAAACGCCGCCCAGGCCGCCATTAACGATCTCTTTTCAAGCCTCTCTCTGGCCCTAGGCAAATACCGTCGCACCCAGTCGTCCAAGGACTACAACGCGGTCTTGGCTCTGTCACAGAAATTGCAAGAGGAAGAAGCCAAGCTCACAGGTCTTTCGGCCGGAACGGTCACGCCCGAAGCCGTCAAGGAATCCATGGCCGAGGCGTATCCGCATTTGAAGAACCAAATCCTCGATAACGAGGACATGAGAACGAAAATTCTCGCGGCCATTCCGAAAATCCGTGAACGCATCGCGGGCCAGGATGAGGCCATCGAGAAGATTACCGACACTCTGGAGCAAACGGCCTTGGGCTTAGCGGGGCATCAGCGTCCTTTGGGGTCGTTTCTCTTCTTAGGCCCTACGGGCGTGGGCAAGACCGAGGTGGCCAAGGCTTTGGCGGGCGAGATCTTTGACGACGAGAATTCTATCATCCGCCTCGACATGTCCGAGTATATGGAGCCGCATTCGGTGTCCAAGATGATCGGAGCGCCGCCAGGATACGTGGGCTATGAAGAAGGCGGCCAACTGACCGAAGCGGTCAAAAAGAAGCCCTTCTCGGTGGTGCTGCTCGATGAAATCGAAAAGGCCAACCCACGGGTGTTCAATGTCCTCCTCCAGATACTCGATGACGGAAGGCTCACGGATGGCAAGGGCGAAACGGTCGATTTTAGAAGGACAATCTTCATCATGACGTCCAACATCGCCAGCCAAAGAATTCAGGAGCTGATCGCTCAAAAGGCCGAGCAAAAAGCGATAGACGCGGCCGTCAAGGACGAATTGAATGACCATTTCAAGCCCGAGCAGATTGGCCGCATCGGCGAAACGGTCATTTTCAAGCCTTTGGAAAAGGGCCAGGTCTTGCACATCGGGAAACTGCTGGTCAAGAAGGAAGTGGCCCAGCCTTTGGCTTTAGCAGGACACCATCTCGAGTGGGTCAGTAACGACGTCCTTCAGTACATCGTCGATAACGGCGGCTATAACCCCGAATACGGAGCCCGCCCGATGCGGGATGAAATCCGAAGGCAGATTTTGAAGCTCGTGACCAAGCACTTGCTGGCCCAGAAAGCGAGCGCTCGCAAAATCTCGGTGGACATGAAGGACGGCGCAATCAATGTGACAAGCGAGCCTCAGCCTGAAAAAGTCGAGTGGCGCAATCCCCTGCCCCAAGGCAATTTCGGCGTGTGGGTCAGGCATGTGATGGACGCGGGAACCCAGCCCGATATATCGGTGGATGCTCTCAAAGCGTCCCATGACTCCTTCGCCAGGCAAGCCTTGCCCGCGCAGTCTTTCGACAACTTCTCCCTTGAAACGCCCGCCCCGGAAGGCAAAAGCGTTTACGAGATCAAGGCTGCGCACTTAAATCCCGGCGGCTTTGACTCGGCCCTGACGGCCACTACCGCTCCCGGCGGGGGAATATTCGGTTGGATCGAAAAGCTAAGAGAGGAAGGTTACAACGATTCCGAGCTTGGTTCCATCCAATCCTGGATTACAAAGGCCATTCGCTGCGGCAAATCGGCGGAGGCGTCCAAGAATCAGGAATCTCAACTTAAATTAGAATGGTTGGAGGCCGAGAACGGCCACGTCCTCAAGATCACGGCCCCACCGTTGAACGAGGAAGAGACCATCGACGCCTACAACAGCTACGCAGCTCATTTCTCCAAAAACACGACGACGTTTGACGAATCGCTCAAGGAATCAGACGCCTTAGCTCAGGAAGGCCATCGATCTAGGGCGCTTCTTTTGGAGCTTAAGCGGGGGCTCTCCCAGGTTCCAGGCGCTGAGTTCGGAGCCTATTGGGACAAAAGCGCCGCAACCTATTGGCTTTTCGTCCATGACAAGAAAAAGCCCTTGCCACCGCCGAAGCCCAAGCCTGCCGAGCCGCAGCAGCAGGAAACCCAGCCCGCGGCTCCTGTCCATGAAGTTTTCGATCCGAAGAAGGTGGGGGTCGCCGCCAAGTGGATCACGGTCGAGCCTGGAACCTTCCAGATGGGAAATCCGACAACGGAGGACGGCCAGAAGAACCACGAAGTGCCCCATCAAGTGACGTTGACCCATAATGTTGAATGGCAGGCGACCCCCTTTACGCAAGGGCAGATCTTGGCCCTCGGTCGCCGTAATCCGTCCTATTTCAGGGCCCCCGAACACGCCGACGGCGACAATAAGACCATCAACGGCGAAAGCCACAACGTCAACCATCCTGTTGAGATGGTCAGTTTTTACGACGCCATCGAAATTCTAAACGAGCTCTCCAAAGCCAAGAAACTCAAGCCTGCCTACATCATGGAGCAGATCCAGCGCGACGCCAACGGGAGCATCACCTCCGCCATTGTCCGGGTCAACGGTCCGAGCATCTATGAGACCGAGGGTTACAAGGAGGGTAAGAACGGTTACCGGCTGCCGACGGAAGCGGAATGGGAAAAAGCGGCGAAGGAGGGAGAGATGGCCGAAAGTAGCGAGGTTGGATATTCCGAAAAACAGAACACAGACCGCAGAACTCACGCGGTGGACACTTTGCAGGTAGACCGGTTGGGTTTGCGCCGCATGAAAGGCAACATGTGGGGCAACATGTGGGAATGGGTATGGGACGGGTATGGGGATTATCCGACCGGGGCGGTGACTGATCCCGAACCCACCGAGGGCTCGTCCCGGGTCCTCCGTGGCGACTACTGGGGCACCATTGCCAGGTTCCTTCGCCCCGCTAGCCGCGCTAACTCCTCCCCCGACAATCGCTGGGATAATTTGGGGTTCCGCCCCGTGAGGTCAATCCACTAATTCTTGATCCCTTGTGAATTCTGGGAACACTCATTAGATGTCCGCTCGTCAAGGGGCAATAAAACCACCGACTCTATACATCCGCGCATAAT